>CAMNPA010000187.1 GCA_946547205.1 uncultured Selenomonadales bacterium
TCATTTCGTAGCTACAGTAAATGCAAAATTCACCACGCCGCGCCAGTTGCTCAAGTAATTGCCAACAGAAAGTTGTCTTGCCGGCAGCGGGTGTCGCGCCGATTACGTAGAGTCCCGGACTAAAAAACTGCGCGGCATCGAGATTGTCGAAGCCCGTAAGGCGTTTGGCGTAAGGTTTCATGGCGTCGACTTCGGCGTTGAAGTTGTTGGCAAAAAAATCGGCGAAGGTCGTCCGCTTTGTCGGTACTGCTGATCGACTGATTTGCTCGAAGGTGCGTTGAGCGTCGGCAATGATTTCAGTCGGCGAGCGAATGTCTTGTTGAGCGTTATTGACGATGATTTGAGCGGTCTCAATCAATCTGCGGCGATTGGAGTTTTCTTTGACGACTTTAGCTTGGAATTCGGCGCGAGCGGTCGTAAACTCCAAATCAACGAGTGAGAACAGATAATCACGGTCAAATGTACCGATTTTTTTAAGTTCATGTTCGACGGCGAGCACGTCGGGCGGAGTGCCTTCAAAAAAAATCTTGACGATTGCGCGGAAGATGGCTTGATGTTCGGGACGATAGAAATCGTCGGCGACGACAATGGCTGAAACGAGCGGCACGACTTCGCCGTTCTTGAGCATCATCGCCGACAGAAGTTTCTTTTCAATCTCAATGGTGTTGGGCATGTTGTCCGAATCTGTACGCATGAAAATCACCTCGTTGCAAAAGAAAAAGACGCCATTCACACCGGTGAATGGCGCCTTAAAAATAACGCTAAAAAGCCCTTGCAGGGATTATCGCTATGGTATAAAATAATCAAACGTCGTTCTACGAAAATTAAAGTTTGCAAACTCATTGAGAGTAGCGATAAGAGTCCCATAGGGGCATTCTGGCGAATGGAGCGAACATTCACCGGAAGAAGCTCTGCAGTGTTTCCAGCACTGTAGGGCTTTTCGCCTTTAAAAGGCATGAGCTCTATGATTCGTCTTCCGTAAGTTTGGAATCGACTTCAATTTTGAAAATGATACTATGAATAAGGTTATATTTCAATTTAAAAGGTTGAAATCAGATAAGTGCCCGACAGTTCAGTAGGAGATTCAAGAGCAATTTCACTGTCAGCGACGTTGCTTACCGGCAGATTGCCGCTTGCCTCAACATTCCGTTGCTATGCCAAAATACAAGTCAATTAGCCTTTAATGAACGGTTCAATTTGATAGCAGAGGGATTCCTTGCCGTTTTCGTCTTTGATGACGCGAACAGTAATATCATAGTCGTATTCTATACCGTTCTCTTCAAGAAACATTTCCAGACGCGCCACATTTCCGAAGTCAGTCGGATCATCGTTGAAGATATCGGGCGGCAGTTGCGGTAATTTTTTCTTATTCGATTTCGGCACGCTGTAACTGCCCATCTCGTCGACTTGCGGTAAGATTTCGCTCGTTACCCAGTGACGATACTCTTTGGCTTTGGGTAATTTCGAGTCGAGAATCAGCGAATACACTCCGCTCTTGTTGATGAGCGTAAATTTACGATTTTGCGTAACACCGTTGGATCTGACGTCGCGAATCAGGGCGTCAGGTCTCTTGTCTTCAGCGTCAACGTGCATTGCGATTGCGTTACGCGGCTTTTTGTAGCCGAGAGCCCTTGCAACGTCGATTCCGATGAACCACAGCACGCCGTCGATCCTTACGACACGCAATTTGCCGAATTGCTCATACTCGAAGACTTGCGGGATAAGTGCCGGTAAATTTTTTTGTTTCATAAAACATACCTTCAATTGACTAAAGCTGACCGCCCTGCTAAAATACTAATGTAGTTATTTCAAAGCGGTTTTGGTTGGCTCGGTCGAGGCAATTATAACCGCTTAAACTATTTTCTGCAATAAAAAAAAACGTCCGATTGAGGGCGTTTTTTTTTAGCAACAATTTGCGCTACGAGCTCATCACTGCCGTCACTGTTGCCGCAGTGTTCAAATCGACGAGCGAAGTTTTGCGAGCGGGCGACCGACCTTGAGCGTATTGGCGGCGAGTATATCTTTGCAAAACTTATGTAGCACAGTCGGTATGTCCGTTACTAAGGGCGAGAGTTCAACGCGGCGACTTTCGCCATTGCCGAAGTCATTGTGCAGACTTACGTCGACTTTGGCTACTACAAAATCGCCGTCGAACGCCCGAAACTCGACGAATTCGACAAACCCGTTGCTGACCCGAAACGCCGCGACTTTGACCGAACGCCGCTTTGAATCAGACATTGAAGCGGTGTTTTTGTCGCCCGCAGGCGGCTACGTCAAAGGCATTGACATTTACGACGCGCGGCAGGGGTTACACGTCGCGATGCTGACAGATTTTATTCGGCGCAGTCAGCCGCGAGAATGGGCGCGATTCGAGAACGTCACCAAGTCCGACAGCGTGAAAAAATTTTGTGCGGCGTTCAATGCTACTTGCGACAATGGCGGACTGTTAAGCGTGTTGCGGCACGGTGTCAAACATCGCGGGATAAATTTTCGCGTCTGCTACTTCAAGCCCGAATCTACGCTGAATTAGACGGCGGCGCAGTACGCCAAGAATCATGTCGCGTGTTATCGGCAGTGGCATTACAGCGCGGACAGCAATCGGAGCAAAACGTCGCCGACGCGAAATCGCAATGGATAAACGACCGTGACTTGTGCGAAGTCTGTTTCCAATTCAACAAACGGATTCCGGGTATGCGCGGTACGTGACGGCGGCAAAGGCACTCATTCCGACGCGGACGGTTATCCGACGGCGTATTTGTGGGAACGCGTCTTTCAAAAGGACAGCACGCTTGACTTCGTGCAAAATTCATCAGTGTGCAAGGCAGGCGATTGATTTTCCCGCGCTATCATCAACCGGATGTCGTTCGCAAATTGATGGCTCACGTCAGCGAACACGGCGCGGGGCAAAATTATTTTATTCAGCATTCGGCGCGTGCGGATTATCGTGACCACGTTGCAGAAATTTCCCGTCATCCTGCAGGAAGTCGACAGCGTTGCGGGCAAAAATTTCACCGTGATTGTCGACGAGGCTCACTCTTCGCAGACGGGCACTTCGGCGTTGAAGTTGAAAGCCATGCTTGCCGATACCGAAAACGCTATGCGCGAATACGCCGAGATTTAAGGCGAAGCCGAACCCGATCTTGACCCGACTGATAAACTCGTTAAGGAGCTGACAGCTCAAGGCAAGCATAAAAATTTATCGTTCTTCGCATTCACCGTCACGCTCAAGGCGACGACGCTTGAACTTTTCGGCACGGAGCACGCCGACGGCAATTATCACCCGTTCCACGTCTCTCAATGCGCCAAGCTATCAAGGAAGATTTTATTTCGGACGTTCTGCAAAATCACGCGCCACAAAAATTATCTGCAAGTTCGCGGAGCTACACCTGTAAGACATTGCGCACAAATCTCAAATCATCGTTGAAATTTTTTTTGCGACGACGCGGAATTCGCCGAATCGCGTTTGAACGTTCTCGCGGACGGCAGTCATATCAGCGAATCGCAAACTAAGGCGAAGTTTCACGAAAATTTTCAAGTTCTTATCGTCGCCGATAAATATCAAACGGGTGTTGATGAGCCGTTGTACCGTTCGTCAAGGACAGCGCGGCGGTTATCAGCTTCGAACGCCCGTTCAAAGTCGGTAAGGTGTTCGCGGCGGAGCGGATTGGTCACGCCGAACGAAGGCATATTCGTCCGCAGGTCATAGAATCAAAAATCGTGTGCAGGTTGCATTTGTTCATGAGGTCAACGCGAATCCGTTCGTCGTCGTCGTCAGCAAAATCGTCGAATTTGACGGAGCTGAACGACAATTTGGTTGACTACGTGCCGAACGGCGTCAAAAATTCTAAAATGCGTCTTGCCGATGTCGGGACAAGGACGGGTTG
>CAMNPA010000188.1 GCA_946547205.1 uncultured Selenomonadales bacterium
AAAAGCTAAAAGCTAAAAGCTAAAAGCTAAAAGCTCAAAGCTAAAACCTAAAAATCTATGTGCAATCTGACTTGCGCGACTTTATCACGCGGCAACGGCGACAAATCTTTGATGTGCAAAAAATTTTCATCACGACCGACGAGTTCACCGACAAAAATTTTTTTGCCGTCAATCGGAGCGTAAAGCGTCACGTCAACGACTTTGCCGACCTCGCGAAGAAAATCTTTGTCCTTTTTCAAAATGCGGTCAATGCCCGGCGAAGAGACTTCCAAAATGTACGCGCCGCTGATTATGTCCAATTCGTCGAGCCGTTCGCTTAACTGTTCGCTGAGATTCTGGCAGTCGTCCAAATCGATGCCGCCTGCTTTGTCGACGAAAACTCGCAAATACCAATCGCGCTCCTTGACATATTCCACGTCAACAAGCTCAAACTCCGTGCCCGACAAAATTTCCGCCATCAAACTTTCTACCTGCGTTTCAACTTTGCTCAATTCCTCACCTCCAAAATTTCCCCTACAACGTGAAAGAGTGGACGCAAGCCCACTCTTTCAACTAAGCTGTGTACGTTTTAAAACCGTTCCTCGTTCGCGCGAAGAGTCCAGAAATTTTGCAACCGATAACCTCCGAATTTTTCCTAAGCCAAATGCAAGTCGTATGACTTCGCGGCATATTCTAAACAAAATTCAAAGCGTTTGCAAGTTTTTTCTTCGCATTGTAACGTTCAGCAAAAATTTTTTGTCGACTTTGCCCGACTCGTTCAACGGCAGTGACTTCACGAAAATAATTTCTCGCGGCAATTCGGCAGGCGTCAACGTTCGGCGAATGATCTTTCTGTCCACGTTGCCGACGATGTAAGCGATAAAATTTTCTCCGCGCGTCGAATCGGGAACTTTCACGACAGCCGCTTCCTTCACGCCGTCAATCGTCATCAACTTGCTTTCGACTGCCAACGCAGAAATTTTCACGCCGCCGCGATTGATGAAATCTTCGCCGCGCCCGCCGAAAATCAAATCGCCGTCAACAATGCGTCCCATGTCGCCGACAGTGTAAGGAATTTTGATGCCGTTGACGTGAAAAGGCGTGTCGACGTAAATCAGCCCGTCGCGAATGAAAATTTTCACGCCGTCGAACGTTTTGCCTAAGTTGTGAACTTCAGACGCGTTATCGGCGGAAATTTTTTTGTACGTGATGAAACTCAGTTCGCTTGCTCCGTAGTAGAGGAAAATTTCGGCGGCAGGAAATTTTTTCATCAACGCCAGACTCTGCGCGGCAGTCAAGACTTGCGAGCCCGTGAAGATTGAGCGAATGTTTTCAAGCGGTGCGCCCGTCGCGAGCAGATTTAATTTCGTCGGCACAAGATAAATCGTCGTCGCACCTTTGACGAGTTCAAGCCAGATTCGCGGAGAAAATTTGTCGGTCGTGACGATTGAGCCGCCGGCGTGCATGACCGCAAGCAGCGTGTTCAAGTTGCCCGTGAAATTCAAATCGCCGTGCATGAAAACTTTTGAAGTCTCGTCGACGCGGAAAATTTTGTTCTGCGTCGGAAAGAAGTCGTTCCAGCTCTCGAAGGTGCGATAAAAAATTTTCGGCGCGGAAGTTGAGCCGCTCGTTGCGACTTCAAAAACATTCGACGGATTATTTTTCATCGTCGCAAAAAATTTCACGGCTTGCGATAAAAATTTTCCGCCGTCAATCAAATCGTCGACTGTCCGCAAAAATTCGCGATAAGTCATCGTCAGCCCGTCTGTCTGCAGAAAAATTTTGTCGCCGAAAATTTCAGAGCGCGCCTTGAGCAAATCGTAAAAGTTCATGCCTTCAACCTTTGCAATGCAGAAGTTGAGCCGCTCGTTGTCGAAAATTCGCGGTAAGTCATCGTCAGCCCGTCTGTCTGCAGAAAAATTTTGTCGCCGAAAATTTCAGAGCGCGCCTTGAGCAAATCGTAAAAGTTCATGCCGTCAACGTTTTAAAAATTCAAACTCATCAGCACTTCGCTCGTGTCAAGGTCGAAAATTTTAATGCCCGCGTCGTCAATGACCGCAACGCTCGTGCGTTTGTCGGAGCGATTAGTCAGATACGGCGAGACAGTTCCGGGATTTAGGAAAATCGTTTCGCCGCGCTTCTCAAGAATCGTCGTGTGAATGTGTCCCGTGATGAAAATGTCCGCGTGCAAGTGAGCAGCCGTCTCGTCCTTATCGGCATTTGTCGGGATAAGATGACCGTGATTGACGACGATACGTTTGCCGCCCGCGAAGGCATAAGCATACGGAGCTTGAATCGGCACCTTTAACACGAGCTGATCAACTTCCGAATCGCCGTTGCCGCGCGCAATCACGAACGGAATTTTCGACGCGTTAATCATGTTCGCCAAAGCTTTTGGATTGTAATCGTCGCCCTTGTAATTCGGATTGTTCGGGCCGTGATAGAGAACGTCTCCTGCGTGCAGAATCAAATCGGCGTCGGCAAAAAATTTTTCAATCGCCAAAGCAACGCGGTCAACGTAGCCGTGCGTGTCGCTGATAACTCCAACTTTCATGAAAGCTCCTCCTTGTCAATTCAAACCTCAACAATTTTTCAGTCGTCAATGTTTATTGTCGTTCAAACCTCAACAATTATCGGGCCGCTTTAAAAGCGGCGGAACAGTTGGTTTGCTTTGCAACGTTACGAAAATTTCAGTCGTTCAAACCTCAACGATTATCGGGCCGCTTTAAAAGCGGCGGAACAGTTTGTTTGCTTTGCAACGTTACGAAAATTTCAGTCGTTCAAACCTCAACGATTATCGGCAAAATCATCGGTCGGCGGCGTGTCTGCTCGAAAAGAAATTGTGCCAGCGCGTCGCGAATGTTCAGCTTAATCGTCATCCAATCAGAAATTTGATCGTCTCTGCAACGGCGCAGAACGTGGAAAACTCGACTGCGTGCCTCGTCCATGAGTTTTTCGGATTCGCGAACGTAAACAAAGCCGCGCGAGACAATATCGGGCCCGGAAATAATTTTGCCTAACAAGCGGTTCATCGTCACGACGACAATCAAAATTCCGTCCTGCGAAAGTTGCCGACGGTCACGAAGAACAATGTTGCCAACGTCGCCGACGCCGAGCCCGTCAACCATGATGACGCCCGAATTGACATGCCCCGCAACTTTGCCGCTGTCGCGTGAAAGTTCAATGACCGCTCCATTTTCCGCAACGATGATATTTTCGCGATTCATGCCCATTTCTTCGGCAAGCTTGGCGTGCGAAAAAAGGTGATGCAATTCGCCGTGCACGGGCATAAAAAATTTCGGCTTAATCAGATTGTGAATCAAGCGCAGTTCGTCACGTGCGGCGTGTCCTGAAACGTGAATGCCTTCTTCACGACGATGAACGACGTTTGCTCCGAGCCTCAACAGATTGTCAACGGTCTTTGCAACAAGTTTTTCATTGCCGGGAATTGGCGTCGCGCTGATAATCACGGTGTCGCCGGGTATCACGTCAACTTGACGGTGGTCGCTCATTGCCATGCGAGTCAACGCGCTCATCGGTTCGCCTTGGCTGCCGGTCGTGATGATGACGATTTTGTTCGACGGATAATTTCTGATGTCTTCAATGTCGATGATGGCACCTTCGGGCGCGTGAAGATAGCCGAGCTCAAGGGACGTGTTGACGACGTTGACCATGCTGCGTCCGAGAATCGCCACGCGTCGACGATAACGAATTGCCGTATCAATCGCCTGTTGAATCCTGTGCACGTTCGATGAAAAAGTCGCCACGATAATTCTGCCCGTTGCATTTTGAAAGACGCGATTAAAAGCCGTGCCGACGGTGCGTTCACTGGGCGTGTGACCTTCCTTTTCGGCGTTGGTCGAATCAGCCATCAACAGCAGGACGCCGCGTGCGCCGAGGTC
>CAMNPA010000189.1 GCA_946547205.1 uncultured Selenomonadales bacterium
AGCGAAAAAGTTCATTGCCTTTGCATTTGGATCGTCGCCTTTGGCAGCAATTTGTCGGCGTTCTGGATTCTTGTCGCCAATTCGTTCATGCAACATCCCGTCGGCTATGCAATTGAAGGCGGTCGCGCCGTCATGACCGATTTTGCAGAACTCGTCACAAATCCTTACGTCGTCGGAGAATATTCGCACGCGTTCTTTGCAGGCATCACCACCGGCGGATTTTTGGTTATCGTCGTCAGCGCGTGGAAAATTGCTACGGACGAGACTTCACGCGAAATGTTTATGAAAACTCTGCGCCGCGCAGTTCTGTACACGTTAATCGGTTTGATGGGCGTCATGGGCTCCGGTCACATGCACGCGCAATATTTGGCAACGGCTAATCCAATGAAACTTGCATCGTTCGAGGCACTTTGGGAGACTGAAAATCCCGCACCGTTTGCAGTCGTCGCCGACATCAATCAAGAGATGCGCCGCAACGATTTTGAAATTTTAATCCCGAAAATGTTCAGCTTCATGGTGCACAATTCGTTCAGCGGCGAAGTCAAAGGCATTAACGATTTGCAACGCGAGGCAGTCGAAAAATACGGCAGCGGTTATTATATCCCTAACGACGTGCGCGGAATGTTTTGGAGTTTCCGCACGATGATTGGCGTTGGCGGTCTGCTGATGTTGATTGTTCTCGTAATCGGCTTCCTTGCATTTTTCAAACGTTCCATTCTTCGCGAGCATTATTGCTGCTTGAAAATGATGCCGTTGCTTTTGCCGTTGCCGTTTATCGCGAATTCGGTCGGCTGGTACATTGCAGAGGCAGGTCGTCAACCGTGGATAGTCGTCGGCTTGCAGAAAACCGCAGTCGCCGTCAGCCCGAATTTGTCCGCTAATGAAGTTTGGCTAACGTTAATCGGCTTCACGGCAATTTATCTGTTCTTGGCAGTCTTGGCAGTCTTCGCGGCGGTCATGTTCATTCGTCGCACAAAAATCACGGCGGAAGAAGAATGATTTTTCAAGGTGGTCGATTCAAATGACTGAAGACGAAAAAAGAATCAACAATATCGATTCGCGCGTCAGCACTCTTGAAACGACGTTTAAAATGTTCATGCAAGAGATGCGCGACTTCAAAACGGAAATGCGTCAACAAAACCAACTGCGTGCAGAGGAACTAAGGGAAATGCGGCAAAAACACGATGCCGACATGCGCGAAATTCGGACAAGCATTGACGGAATGGGCAAACATGTAAGAAATTTATCGGTCGCAACGATTATCGGCGTCGGCACCATTGCAATAACTGTCGTCTATTCAATCTTGACGCGCTGACTTTTGCAAGGAGTGATTGTCATGACTGAAGACGAAAAAAGAATCAACAATATCGATTCGCGCGTCAGCACTCTTGAAACGACGTTTAAAATGTTCATGCAAGAGATGCGCGATTTCAAAACGGAAATGCGTGACCGCGACAATCAACGTGCGGCGGAGATTCGTGAACTTCGGCAAGACATGAAAGACATGCAAAAAAATTTTGACGCAAAAATCGATAAGCTCGACGCGAAAATCGACGGCATTGGTAAGCACGTTCAGAATCTGTCTGTAGCGGCGATTATCGGCGTCGGCACCATTGCAATAACTGTCATTTACTCGATCTTGACGCGCTGACTTTTGCAAGGAGTGATTGTCATGACTGAAGACGAAAAAAGAATTAACAATATCGATTCGCGCGTTAGCAATCTTGAAACCAAATTTGAAGTTTATATGCAAAGACAAAATGAAATGGCAACTGATATTCGCGAACTTCGACAAGACATGAAAGACATGCAAACTCGTTTCGACGCAAAAATCGATAAGCTCGACGCGAAAATTGACGGCATGGTCAAACACGTTCAAACTTTGTCCGTTGCGGCTGTTGCAGGTGTCGGAGGAATGTTCGTTGCCGTCGGCGTTATGGTCGGCACGCTGATTTATACACTCTTGACGCATTGAAAAGGAGTGAGGATTGTGGACTTAAATATCGTTTGGTTTATCTTGATAACGGTGCTCTTCACGGGATTTTTCATCCTTGAAGGCTTCGATTACGGCGTGGGCATGATGATGCTCGGTCGCCCGAAAAATGAACGCTCGCAATTTGTCCGCGCAATAGGCCCTGTCTGGGACGGCAATGAAGTTTGGATGATTACGGCGGGCGGCGCAACGTTCGCGGCATTTCCGCACGTCTACGCTACGATGTTCAGCACGTTTTATCTCGCGCTGTTTCTGATGTTGCTCGCACTGATTATGCGCGGTGTCGCCTTTGAACTGCGCGGCAAATTCAAATCGTCGGACTGGATAAATTTCTGGGACTTCGGCATCATGTTCGGCAGTTTCGTTCCGGCATTACTTTGGGGCGTGGCGGTTACAAATCTTCTGCGCGGACTGCCGATAAATTATCAAATGCATTACGTCGGCACGTTCCTTGACCTGCTCAATCCGTGCGCATTGGTCGGCGGAATTTTCTTCGTGTTTATATTCATGTTCCACGGCACGAACTTTCTGCTGCTCAAAATCGCGGACAAAGCTCTGTTGGAAGATCTGCGGCGGAAAAGTTTCACGCTCGGACTTTCGACGCTGTTCAGCTACGTTTTATTCGCGGCGGCATTGGCTCACGATACAGACGTTCTCGCGAAAATCGGCACGGTAATTTTTCTCGGATTGTCAATCGGCGCGTTGATTGCAAGTTGTGCGGGCGTGAAGGCAGGTTGCGGTTGCAGGGCGTTCATCTCGTCGACGCTCGGCATTGCGTTCTTGACGATTGGATTTTTTACCGCGCTCTTCCCGCGACTGATGGTGTCGAGTATTTCGCCCGAATGGAGCTTGAACATTTACAACGCCGCCTCGACGCCGCACACGCTGACATTGATGACGATTGCCGCAGCAATTTTCGTGCCGATTGTCCTTTGCTATCAAGCGTGGACTTACAAAATTTTCAAAGAGCGCGTGACACCGGCTGACGTTCATTACCATTGAACACTGTCAAAAAATTTAGAGGCTGTTGATAAATTCTCACGATGTGCGGGATTTATCGACAGTCTTTATTTGCTTTATGGTGTTGATTATGCTAAGCTGTGTTGCGAGGTGAATGAATATGCGAAAGACAATCGTTGAGCTGTTGAAGAATGCGGGAGACAATTTCATTTCCGGCGAGAGCATTGCCGGCGAATTGAAAATTTCGCGCACCGCTGTCTGGAAACATATTCAAAAACTTCGCGAACACGGCTACGAGATTATCAGTCGCGAAAGACGAGGCTACAGGCTCAAGGACGCGCCCGATTTACTTTTGCCCAGCGAAATTCAAATCGGACTCGACACGGAAATTATCGGCAAGGAAATGGAATATCATCCTTCCGTTGATTCGACAAACCGTCTCGCAAAAAAATTGGCATATCACGGCGCGGCGGAAGGTACAATCGTCGTTGCAGAAGAGCAAACCGGCGGTAAAGGTCGGCTCGAAAGAAATTTTTATTCTCCGCGCGGAAAAGGCATTTGGTTTTCTGTGATATTGCGCCCGAATTTTTTGCCGCACGATGCTCCGAAATGTACGTTGATGGCAGCGGTCGCCGTCGCCGAAGCAATGAAACGTTTCAACATGCAAGCCGAAATCAAATGGCCCAACGACATCATGTTCAACGGACGCAAACTCGTCGGCATTTTGACGGAGATCAGCGGCGAACTCGGCAAGATAAATTATCTCGTCATCGGAATTGGAATCAACGTCAACATCAGCCGCGACGAATTCCCGGAAGAACTTCAAGCTGTTGCCGCGTCGTTGTCGGAGATTTGCGGCGAAGAAATTTCTCG
>CAMNPA010000190.1 GCA_946547205.1 uncultured Selenomonadales bacterium
CGCGTCCGCCGGTGTATTCGGCAAGCAAAACGTCGCGGGCAACGGCAATGTCTTCGGCAACAGTCGGACGACCTTTCAAGCCCAAAATCGCGGAACGTTTGCCTTCGTTCATGACGCCGTCTTTGACAAGCGAAGTCTCTTCCTCGTGACAAATGATAACCTTGCCCGTGTCGTGAAGATAATCCAGCGCGTTGAGAAAAATCTTGGCGTTGTCGTCAAAGTGTCCGTCGTCCGAAAATGCAACAGCTCCCGCCGCCATCATGTCGCGCATTTCGGCAAGCTCCTGCCCTTGTTGATTCTTCGTGACCGCGCCGATAATTTTCACGTTGACGATACCAACTTCTTCCGCACGTTTGACCATTGACCGAACGAGAGCCGCATTGTCGACCGTCGGCGAAGTGTTCGGCATTGTCGCAACAGTCGTGTAGCCGCCCGCAACTGCCGCCTTTGAGCCGCTCACGAAGTCTTCTTTAGCCTCTTGCCCGGGTTCGCGAAGGTGCACGTGCATATCAATCAAGCCGGGCGTCACGATTTTTCCCGTCGCGTCATAATTATAATCGGCAGAAAAATTTATGTCGGGCTTGACCGCCGCAATTTTGCCGTCGATAACGAGCACGTCCGCCGCGCCGTCAAATCGATTTGCAGGATCAATCACTCTGCCGCCACGAATGATTAGCGACGTTGAAATTTGTGCCTTCCTGCGTTGAATCTGCCATGTTTGATTCACAGTTCACACCTCCGTTTAATTCGGCGATCAGCTCATCAAAAAAAGCTTGAGCTTCTTCTTCGGTCTCGAATTCGCCCAGAAAAAAATCATCGGTCTCTTCCGCGTCGTCGTCAATTCGAGCCGTCACACGAAAAATTTCGCCGCCTTCTTTATAAGTGACGTGTTCAATATAAATTCGTTTCACTGTCGCGACGTTGACGGCTTCGGTGCCGGTGAAGTCAAGGATAAATTTCATCATGAATTGCCTCCGTTAAGTTTGTCGAACAGCTCCGCAAGATAAGCTTTTGCCGCCGAAAAATTTTTGTCTCTGTCGTCGCCGTCGAACGTCATAAGATGAATCGAATCTTCTTGACCGATAAGCAGACACTTTACAAAGAAAACACCGTTGGCAACAAAATTGCCGTGCTCGTCCATGTCGCTGTCTTCGTGAATGTAAACGGCTTGCACTTGTTCGACGTTGATAATCAATTTGCCGCGCTCGTCAAGGATAAATTTCATCATGAATTGCCTCCGTTAAGTTTGTCGAACAGCTCCGCAAGATAAGCTTTTGCCGCCGAAAAATTTTTGTCTCTGTCGTCGCCGTCGAACGTCATAAGATGAATCGAATCTTCTTGACCGATAAGCAGACACTTTACAAAGAAAACACCGTTGGCAACAAAATTGCCGTGCTCGTCCATGTCGCTGTCTTCGTGAATGTAAACGGCTTGCACTTGTTCGACGTTGATAATCAATTTGCCGCGCTCGTCAAAGATAAATTTCATCATGAATTGCCTCCGTTAAGTTTGTCGAAAATATTGCTCAATCTCCGTTCAATGTCAAATCGAGCAACGCCATACGAACTGCCACGCCGTTTTGAACTTGGTCGTGAATTGCCGAGTGTTCGCCGTAAGTGACTTCCGACGAAATTTCAAGTCCTTTGTTTTGCGGGCCGGGATGTAAAATTAGCACGTCGTCCTTTGCAAGCCGTAAGCGATTGTCGTTGATTCCGAATACTCTTGCGTATTCTCTCGTTGACGGAAAAAGTCCCGCCTGTTGACGTTCGAGCTGAATTCGCAGGACGTTAATCACATCTGCGCCTTGAATTGCATGTTCGATTGATTCGTGGACTTTCACGCCGTCAAACTCAAAAAATCTCGGCAGCAACGTTTTCGGCCCGGCAAGGTGAACTTCCATTCCCATTTTCGTCATTGCGTAAACGTCCGAACGTGCAACGCGACTGTGCAGAATATCTCCGACAATCGCAACTTTCAAGCCCGCGAGTCTACCTTTGCGCTGTTCAATCGTGAACAAGTCGAGCAGAGCCTGTGACGGGTGAGCATGAGCACCATCGCCGGCATTGATGATAATCGGTTTGACGACCTGCGACGCGAAGTCCGCCGCACCTTCCGCCTTGTGACGCATGACAATCGCATCAACGCCCATAGCCTCAATCGTGCGTAACGTGTCGCGTAAACTTTCGCCTTTGACGATTGAACTTGTGCCGCTGTTAATGCTTACAACGTCCGCGCCGAGATATTTGCCCGCGAGTTCAAAGGAAGTTCTCGTTCGCGTCGACGGCTCATAAAACAGATTGACGATCGATTTGCCGCGCAGATTGGGCAATTTTTTTTCACTGCCGCGACGAACGATTTGCTTCATCTTGCGCGCCGTGTTCAAGACGAGACGAATTTCTTCCGCCGAAAAATTTTTCAGCGCGACGACGCTCTTGCCGAATAAACTTGCAGAATTTTTTTCCAAGCCGCTCACTCCTCCGAAAAAATTTATTTACCGTTAATCTCGTTTGCCAAAGTTTCCGCCTGAAGACCGACGACGATTTGAATTGCCGTGCCCTTGCCGAAGACGCCTTTAACGCCGTTGAGTGACTTCAAAAAGTTTTCGTCGACTTTGGAAGAATCTTTGACGGTTACGCACAAACCTTGACTTGCAGAATTTATTTGCTGTTAATCTCGTTTGCCAAAGTTTCCGCCTGAAGACCGACGACGATTTGAATTGCCGTGCCCTTGCCGAAGACGCCTTTAACGCCGTTGAGTGACTTCAAAAAGTTTTCGTCGACTTTGGAAGAATCTTTGACGGTCACGCACAAACCTTGACTTGCAGAATTTATTTGCTGTTAATCTCGTTTGCCAAAGCTTCCGCCTGAAGACCGACGACGATTTGAATTGCCGTGCCCTTGCCGAAGACGCCCTTAACGCCGCTGAGTGACTTCAAAAAGTTTTCGTCGACTTTGGAAGAAATTTTTTTCCAAGCCGTTCACTCCTCCGAAAAAAATTTATTTACCGTTAATCTCGTTTGCCAAAGCCTCCGCCTGAAGACCGACGACGATTTGAATTGCCGTGCCCTTGCCGAAGACGCCCTTAACGCCGTTGATTGACTTCAAAAAGTTTTCGTCGACTTTGGAAGAATCTTTGACGGTCACGCGAAGTCTGGTTATGCAGTTGCCGACGGTGATTAAATTTTCCGCGCCGCCCAAACCTTTGACAATTTCCGTTGCAAAATTATCGTCGAGCTTGGCGGAAGTTTCATCGTCGTAGCGACCAAGCGTCGGCAAGTTGAAATGAACTATTGCCCAACTGAACACGACGTAATAAATCGCGGCGAAAACCAATCCAATCGGAATAATCATTGCCGGGCTCGTCGAAATTGTCCAATTCAAAATCAAATCGATAAGGCTCGGCGAGAAACTGCAACCGATTAAAATTCCCAACTTACAGCACACGAACATTGACAAGCCCGTTAAAATTGCGTGGACAAAATAGAGCATCGGCGCAAGGAACATGAACGAAAATTCAATCGGCTCGGTTATGCCCGTCAAAAATGATGCCAACGCCATTGACGCCAACGCTCCCGCGATTTTCGGACGATTTGACGGTTTTGCATTACGATACATCGCAAAAGCCGCCGCAGGTAGTCCGAACATAAAAATTGGGAAGCCGCCCGTCATGAAAATTCCTGCAGTCGGATCGCCCGCAAAAAATCTCGGCAAGTCTCCGCGAACAATTTCGCCCGTCAAAGGATTTATGAATTCGCCGAAGACGAAGTAAACCAGATTGTTCAGAATGTGATGAAGTCCGAACGGTATCAGCAAGCGAT
>CAMNPA010000191.1 GCA_946547205.1 uncultured Selenomonadales bacterium
GCCGACGCTTGCGAACGAAGTTTCGGCAAAGTTATCGTGCGCATCTCTTCAAGTTTCTCTTCGCCCGCGCGAATGTAAAGTTGCAGCTCCTTGAAGTACGTCAAATTTTTTTGATAGAGCGTGTCGAACATCGCAACATCTTCCATCATTTTGACTTTGGAATTTTCCAGTCCGGCTTGAATCTTTTCGACTTGCGTTGAAAGTTTTTCGTAGCCCTGCATCATGTCATCAGCCTTGCCGACGATTGAACCGATAATCGGCAGGTTGCTGAGGAAGCCGCCTTTTTTCTTTGTCACGTCGAAACCTTTGACTTTCGCGACGAGATCATTCAACAGCACGCCGACTTCGCCCGAATCTTTTGTGCGGACTTTGGCGAGAATGCTGTCGGAGAATTGAGCGATCTCTTTCTGCGCGGGAGCACCGAACGTTAGCGACGTGTTCGAGTTCATCATGTCGATGCCGTCTTTGATTGATTGCACCTTCGACAATTCGGCGGGCGTGAGCGATTCGACTTGTTGAGTGACTTTTTCAATCTCCTGTTCGGGCTTGACGAGTGCAACTGCTTGACTTTGCGACGCGTCGGATTTTTTTTGCGCCATCAAATCTTCAAGGTTTATGTCTGCCATGTTTATCTCTCCTTTTATTTTTTTCAATGTATTGGTCGTAAAAATCTTCAATCGGCATGAAAAGATAGCGAATGCCTTCCATAATGCTAATCCACATCGGCAACGTCGTCCAGCTCAACAGAAAATAAATCACGCCTTGAAACGTCTTGCCTTGATAAAATTTATGCGCGCCGAACGAGCCGAGGAATATTGCCAGCGCGGATTGAATCAATTTTGTTTGAACGACTTGCGGACGTTCATCTTCCGGGAATGGCATTAAATCTGTCGAATCATCATCGCGGCGGCGGCGACGTTGTTGCATACCTTGCGGGAAAAATTTTCGTTGCGGCTCAATTTTCATCGGCTGATCGAGCAAATCTGTATCGATTCGCACGTTGCCGTATTCGTCAACCTGCCCGACGTCAATCGTCTTGCGCTTAATGCCTTCCGCGTCAAGCTGCTGTTCCATAACCGTCAACTCCGCGTCAACGGAAATAATCTGGTCGTTCAAGACGTGTTCAAATTGATCTTGATAAGCGTCGTCGAGCGCGGAAAGAGTTTGTTTCATGCGCGACTTTAAATCTTGAACTTTGTCCGTTGAAAGTTGCGTCTCCTCCAATTCCCGATACTGCTTGACGATTTTAACTGCGCGGTCTTGATAATAATCGATGAACTTGTAGGCAAGCGCAATGCGTTCGGGATTTTTCTCCAGGTGATTGAGCAAATTTTTCGCCGTGCGTTGCATACGTCGCAGTTGAGCAGAAAGTTCTTTGTCGGACAAATTTTCTCGCGCCTCTTCCAACCAGTTGAAGTCGGCGATTGCCTTATCGAAATTTTCCTGCAGATATTGAGCTCGTTCCGATTCCAATTCCTTCAAGTCAAGTTGCGGCGTCCGATTCTTTTTCCAATCCCAAAACGCCTTTCCGCCGAAGATAACGCCCGTCGTCATCAGAATCACTATCAAATAATTCAACAATTCGTCCAAAGCCGACACCTCCTTTTTAACAGTTTGGAGTTTGGAGTTAGGAGTGTGGAGTTAAATTCCAAACTCAAAACTTAAAACTGATTGTAACATAAATATTTCAGCCGTGCACGCCGCAACGTTAAATTTCCGTTAAATCGCCAAAAAATTTCTTGCACGCAGGAATTTCATTGAGCGCGGAAAATTTATCACTGCACTAAAATTTTTGGGAGATGTTTTGATTGAGAGAACTGATGTTGGGCAACAAGGCACTTGCTCGCGGATTGTGGGAGGCAGGCGTTAAATTCGTCTCAAGCTATCCCGGCACGCCTTCGACTGAAATAACCGAGGAAGCCGTCAAATTCGACGAGATTTATTGCGAATGGGCACCGAACGAGAAAGTTGCGATGGAGTCAGCGTTCGGAGCGTCGTTGGCAGGACGAAGAGCTTTTTGCGGTCAAAAACACGTCGGCTTGAACGTCGCGGCGGATCCATTGTTTACGTTGAGCTACACGGGCATTAACGCCGGGCTTGTCGTCGTCGTCGCTGATGATGCGGGAATGCATTCGTCGCAAAATGAGCAGGACAGTCGCCACTACGCGATAGCCGCCAAAGTTCCAATGCTTGAACCGTCGGACAGTGCAGAGGCTTTGAACTTCGCAAAACTCGCCTACGAAATTTCCGAGCAATTCGATACGCCCGTTATAATTAAAATGTGTACACGCGTCGCGCACAGTCAATCGGTCGTCGAAACTTCGGAGCGCGTCGAATTTTCCACGGCTTACGAAAAAAATATCGCAAAGTATGTGATGATGCCCGGCAACGCCAAAAAACGTCATCCGATCGTTGAAGAGCGCACGCGGCGATTGATTGACTTCGCGGAAACGACTCCGATTAATCGCGTCGAATTTTTTACGGACGAACTCGGAATTATCACGTCGTCTACTTGCTATCAATACGTCAAGGAAGTTTTCGGCGAAGGTGCAAGCGTTCTGAAACTCGGCTTGATAAATCCGTTGCCCGTTGAGCTGATAAAAAATTTCGCGTCGAAAGTCAAACGTCTCGTCGTCGTCGAAGAACTCGATCCGATAATCGAAACGCACGTTAAAACTTTAGGGCTTGAAGTTGAAGGAGCAAACCTTTTGCCGCGAATCGACGAGTTCAGCCAAAATTTAATCGCAGAGGCTTTCGGCAAATCAATTCCTAATTCCTCATTCCTAATTCCTAATTGCCCTGCGCGTCCGCCGGTAATGTGTGCAGGCTGTCCGCATAGAGGATTGTTCTACGCGCTGAAGAAACGCAAATGCACGGTGCTCGGCGATATTGGTTGCTACACGCTCGGAGCAGTGCCGCCGCTGTCGACGATTGAACTTACACTTTGCATGGGCGCGAGTATCGGCGCGACACACGGCTTTAACAAAATGCTCGGCAGTCAAAGCGAATCGAAAACCGTTGCGGTTATCGGCGACTCAACTTTTATGCATTCGGGTATGACCGGGCTTGCGAACGTCGCTTACAATCAATCGAATTCGACCGTGATAATTTTGGACAACTCGATAACCGGCATGACGGGACATCAGCAAAATCCTTCGACGGGCTTGAACATCAAAGGCGATCCTGCCGGCAAGATTGACCTTGAGGCGTTGTGTCGTGCAATGGGCATTAACCGCGTGCGTGTCGTCGACCCGTACAATCTCGCCGAATGTGACGTTGCGATTAAGGAAGAACTTTCCGCCGCCGAACCTAGCGTTATCATCAGCCGCAGACCTTGCGCCCTGTTGAAGACTGTTAAGCATAAACCGCCGCTCAAAGTCGACGCTGATAAATGTATCGGCTGCAAATCGTGCATGAAGATTGGTTGCCCGGCAATTTCAATGGTTGACGGAAAAGCTGTCGTTGATTCTACGCAATGCGTCGGTTGCGGCGTGTGCAGTCAGCTTTGCCCGAAAAAAGCTTTCAGCTGATAGTCGTTAGCTGTTAGTCGTTAGTCGTTAGGAAAATCCTAAAAGCTAAAAGCTTAAAGCTTAAAGCTAGAAATAAGGAGCTCAATATGGAGACAAAAAATATAATCATCGTCGGCGTCGGCGGACAAGGCTCGTTGCTCGCCAGCAAAATTCTCGGACACTTGCTTTTGAGCGCGGGCTTTGACGTGAAAGTTTCGGAAGTTCACGGCATGAGTCAACGCGGCGGCTCCGTGATAACTTACGTGCGTTTCGGCGACAAAGTTT
>CAMNPA010000192.1 GCA_946547205.1 uncultured Selenomonadales bacterium
TCGGCAAGAAGTTTTTGAGCGTCAAGAGCCGTCGAAACTTCGGAGCCCGTCGCGATTAAAATGCCTTGAATGTCGCCCGCCGCTTCCGAAATGACGTAGCCGCCTTTGAGTGCCTCGCGACTTGAGCCGTTGATTGTCGGAACGTTTTGCCGCGTCAAAATCAGCGCAGTCGGAGTCGTCTTGCTCGTTATCGCAAGATACCAGCCCGCCAAAGTTTCAATCTCATCAGCAGGACGGAAGACATTCAAATTCGGTTGTGCGCGGAGCATGGCAAGCTGTTCAATCGGTTCGTGAGTGGGACCGTCTTCGCCGACGCCAATCGAATCGTGCGAGAAAATGTAAGTCACGGGAATTTTCATCAGCGACGACAAACGAATCATCGGCTTGAGATAATCGCTGAACACAAAGAACGTCGCGCAATACGGAATAATTCCGCCGTGCAGGAACAAGCCGTTGCAAATCGCCGCCATCGCCATTTCGCGAACGCCGAAGTGAATATTCCTGCCGCCTGGATTGTCACGGTTGAATTCGCCCGCGCCCTTCATGATCGTTTTATTCGACGGACCGAGATCCGCACTGCCGCCAATCATGTTCGGGAACAAGTCTTTAAGATAGTTGAGCGCGTTGCCGGAATTCGCACGAGTCGCTTGCGGTTTATCGCTCACTGCCCAGAATTTTTCATCGTTGAAAAGTTTTTCCGCATCAATCGCCGCGTGATACTCGTCCCAAAGTTTTTTATCGGCAGGAAATTTTTCCGCGTATTCGGCAAAAAGTTTGTTCCACTCCGATTCGGCAGCCGTACCTTTTGCCGCAAGCCTATGATAATTTTCGTAAACGTCGGCGGGAACGTTGAAAGTCTCTTCGGGATTTTCCCAGCCGAGATTTTTTTTGAGCGCGATAACGTTTTCTTCGCCGAGCGGTTCGCCATGTGACGACGCCGAATCTTGCTTGGGACTGCCGTAGCCGATATGCGTTTTGACCGTGATGAACGACGGACGATTTTTATCAGCCTTCGCCGCAGAAATCGCCGCGCCAATTTCTTCAAGGTTGTTGCCGTCTTCAACAGTCAACGTCTGGAAACCGAAAGCCGCAACTCTCGCCGCAACGTCTTCCGTGAACGTCAAATCGGTTGAACCTTCAATCGTAATGCGGTTGCTGTCGTAAATGACAATCAGCTTGCTCAAGCCGAGCGTTCCCGCAAATGACAGAGCTTCCGACGAAATTCCTTCCATCATGCAGCCATCGCCGCAAAGTGCAAACGTGTAATGATCGACAATCGGAAAGTTCGGCTTGTTGAATTTCGCGGCAAGATGAGCTTCCGCCATCGCCATTCCGACAGCCATAGCTATACCGGAGCCGAGAGGTCCCGTCGTCGCCTCAACGCCGAGCAATTTTCCGTATTCGGGATGACCGGGCGTCAATGAGCCGTATTGCCGAAAATTTTTTATATCGTCAAGCGTCAAGCCGTAGCCGAAAAAATGCAAGAGCGAATACAGCATTGCCGAGGCGTGACCGCTCGACAAAATAAATCTGTCGCGGTTTGACCATTTGGGATTTTTCGGATTGTGATTCATTTGGTTCGCCCAAAGTTCGTAAGCAGTCGGCGCGGCTCCAAGCGGCATTCCGGGATGACCGGACTTAGCCCTTTGAATCATTTCCGCCGATAAAACTCGAATCGCGTTGATGCATTTCGTTTCAATGTTCATGAAAATTTCTCCTTATCAAATCGGATGCTCGACGACTTCGCCGCTCTTGATAAGTTTATACGTTTTTTTTCATTCGTCAATGCCGAATTCGCCATCAGTTTTGTTTTGTGCAATATCGAATAAAATTTAGTTCGCGTAGGTTCTGTACATGTGAATTTCTTCGGGATTGTCGCTAAGGTTCCAGACGCCGCAAGGACACACGCCCGCGCAAATTCCGCAACCGATGCATTTCGATTCGTCGCTGACGTATTGCCAAGAGCCGTCGTCATGTTCGATTCGAGTTATCGCCTTTTCGGGACAAGAATTCAAACACATCTTGCAATCACGACAGGTGCCGCAACTGACGCAACGCAAATGTTCATGTAACGGGTCGGGCAGCTCGCAATGATGACATTTCTCGAAAAATTTTTTGGAAAGATTTTCGTCGGGCACACGATTTTTTTTGACGGGCAGAGAAATTTTTTCGCCGCGCAAGAATTTATCAATCGCAATCGCCGTCAAACGAGCGTCGCCAATCGCATCGGTCAATCTGCCGGGCTTAATCACGTCGCCTGCCGCGAAAACTTTCGGCAAAATTTTTTTGTCAGCGTCGGGCACGAGCCAATCGCGAAATTTTTTTATGCCCTTCTCGCGCTCTAGGAAGCCCAAGACGGGACTTTCACCAATCGAGACGATAACTTGGTCGGCAGGAATAAATCTGCCGTTATCCGAAAAAATTCCATCGTCGGTTATTTTATTAGTAAAGAACGGATAAATAATTTTGCCGCCGAAATTTTCAAGCCGACGAATCTCTTTGTCGAAGGCAGCAGGTTTCATCACGTCGACGACGATAACATTTTCCGCGCCCTGCTCATAAGCCGAAGTCGCAACGTCCATACCGGAATTGCCGCCGCCGATGACGACGACATTTTTGCCGACGTGAGGATTTTCGCCGCGATTGATAGCCTTGAGAAATTCGATGCCGTGCGTCAAAAGTTCCGCGCCTTCCCAGTTGAAGTATCGAGCCTTGTGACCGCCGGTCGCAACTAAAACCGCGTCGCTTGAATCGCAAATTTCGTTGAACTTTTCGGCGTCAACTTTGCAATCTGTCACGAACTTAACGCCGAGCTTTTCGATTCGATTCAATTCGGCGTGCAAAATTTCTTGCGGCAATCTGGAATGCGGAATGACCTGCGCGAGTTTGCCGCCGATGAATTTGGCGTCGTCATAAACGGTGACATCGTGACCGAGCAAGCGCAACTGCCAAGCCGCCGTCAAGCCTGCGACACCGCCGCCGATAATCCCGACACGTTTGCCCGTCAAATTTTTGGGCGGTTCAATTTCGACGTGAGCCGATTCAAGTCCGAGCGCACCGATTTTAATTGCGTCGTCAATCGTTGAACGCGTGCAGCCTTCCATGCAAGGATTCGGGCAGAGAGTTCCGCAAACGGAGCCCGGAAACGGCGTGTACTTCAACACGAGTTTTAAGGCGTCGTCGATTTTGCCGTTGCGCAAAAGATTGAGCCGTTTTTGAGTCGGAATGCCCGTCGGACACATGAATTGACACGGCGCGGAAAATTTTTCGTTGTCCCAAGTCGGAACGCGCAGCCGATAAATTCCGCGATTGACGGTATTGAGCACGACGAAATCATCAGTCGCGACGTTGTGGAAAATGCCGCCTTTAATCCAATCGTTTTTTCTGAACGCGGCAAGGTCGGGCAAAATTTTCGGCTTCTTCTCGTCGAAAGTCAGCGGACGAAGTTTTTTCCATTCGCGCCAATCGGAAAGTTCGGCAATGAGTTCGGATTTTTCAATGGCGTTGAGAAAATGATTCATGCCGCCTTTCAGAAACGCAATATCGTCAGAATCAAGTTCCAAACACAAAATATCATCGGGAAAATCGGAAATTTGCCCGCGAACATAAACGACGCCGCCGACCATGCCGACGCAAGGACGTTCGCCCGTCACCGATGAAAAATTTTCGCAGTCGACGCCGCAAACGACAGCTCGACCGCCGCCCATGAATTCAAACGAAAAACTTCCGACATTTTTCAAAATCCACAGTTCGGGTTCTTCATAAAGCGGATCGTGTTTCAT
>CAMNPA010000193.1 GCA_946547205.1 uncultured Selenomonadales bacterium
CGATGGTGCCGATGTTTACGTGCGGTTTGCTGCGATCAAATTTCTGTTTTGCCATGTAAATAAACACTCCTTAGTTGATGAAAAAGTTTTTTAAGCAAATGATTTGCTGTTGATTGCTAAATTAGGTTCAGATGTTGGCAGTCAAAATTTTAACTCCTAACTCCACACTCCTAACTCCTAACTAATCAATCGGTTCGCCTTTGTATCTCGCAACGATGGCGTCCGAAATATTTTTCGGAACTTCGTCGTAGTAAGCAACTTCCATTGAGTAAGAGCCGCGCCCTTGAGTTTTGGAACGCAAGTCTGTCGCGTAGCCGAACATTTCACTGAGCGGAACGAATCCGTGAATTATCTGCAGATTGTTGCGCGGTTCCATGCCGTCAATCTTTCCGCGTCGTGAATTCAAATCGCCGATAACGTCGCCCATATAATCTTCGGGAACGGTGACTTCAACTTTGACGTAAGGTTCAAGCAGGACAGGATTGGCTTTTTCAGCCGCCGCCTTGAATGCAAGTGAGCCCGCGATTTTGAACGCAGCTTCGGAGCTGTCGACTTCGTGGAAACTTCCGTCGTAGACAGTGGCTTTCACGTCGACAATCGGGAAACCTGCAAGGACGCCGTTTTCCATTGCCTGTTTAATGCCTGCCTCAATCGGAGCAATGTATTCTTTAGGAATGACGCCGCCGACAATTTTGTTCTCGAATGTGAATCCTGCGCCGGTCTCGTTCGGAGAAATTTCAATCCAACAATGACCGTATTGCCCGTGACCGCCCGTCTGCCGAACGAATTTGCCTTCAGCCTTTGAAGTCTTGCGAATGGTCTCGCGATAAGCAACTTGCGGTTCGCCAACTTTGCAGTCAACGCTGAATTCGCGGAGCATCCTGTCAACGATAATCTCAAGGTGCAATTCGCCCATGCCGCTGATGATGACTTGACCGGTCTCGGTGTCGGTGCGGACTTTGAAAGTCGGATCTTCCTCGGCAAGTTTCTGCAACGCGATTCCCATTTTGTCCTGATCGTTTTTGGTGGCAGGTTCAACGGCAACGCTGATGACGGGATCGGGAAATTCCATTGACTCAAGAATAATCGGAGCTTTGTCGTCGCAGAGAGTGTCGCCGGTCGTCGTGTCCTTCAAGCCGACAACTGCCGCGATGTCGCCGCTGTAAAGATATTCAATTTCCTTGCGGTTGTTCGCGTGCATTTGCAGAATTCGTCCGATACGTTCTTTCTTGCCTTTCGTCGAGTTGTAAACGTAACTGCCGGATTTCAAGACGCCGCTGTAAACTCTGACGAATGAAAGTCTGCCGACGTAAGGATCAGTCATAATCTTGAATGCGAGTGCGGCAAAAGGTTCGTCATCACTTGCGGGACGTGAATCTTCGGTACCGTCGGGCTTGACGCCTTCAATCGCGGGAATATCGGTCGGTGCGGGCATGTAGTCAACAATCGCATCGAGCAACGGTTGAACGCCGCGATTGCGATAAGACGTGCCGCAAGTTACGGGCGTCATTTTGCAATCGAGCGTTGCCTTGCGAATGACGGCTTTAACTTCGTCAATCGTGACCTCTTCGCCGCCGAGATATTTTTCCATGAAGTCATCGTCAAGCTCCGCGCAAGCCTCCAAAAGTTTGTCGCGATAATCTTCCGCAATGTCAAGCATGTCGTCGGGAATTGCGACTTCCTTTGAAACTTTGCCCAAATCGTCCTCGTAAACGACAGCTTCCATTTTGACGAGATCGATAATCCCTTGGAAGTTGTCTTCCGCGCCGATTGGAATTTGAATTGCGATTGCGTTGGTGTGAAGACGGTCGCGCATCATTTGAATGACGTGATAAAAATCTGCGCCGGTGATGTCCATTTTGTTGACGTAAGCCATGCGCGGGACGTTGTATCTTTCCGCCTGCCGCCAAACAGTTTCGGTTTGTGGTTCGACGCCGCCGCGAGCCGTCAAAATTGCAAGTGCGCCGTCCAAAACTCTCAAAGAACGTTCAACCTCGACCGTGAAGTCAACGTGACCGGGCGTGTCGATGATGTTGATTCGGTGATCCTTCCAGTAGCAGGTTGTTGCCGCAGAAGTGATTGTAATGCCGCGTTCCTGCTCCTGTTTCATCCAGTCCATGGTCGCCGCGCCTTCGTGAACTTCACCGAGTTTGTGATTGACACCCGTGTAAAATAAAATCCTCTCGGTCGTAGTCGTCTTGCCGGCGTCTATGTGCGCCATGATACCAATGTTGCGAGTTTTTTCTAATGAAAACTCTCTTGACACGAAACTTGCTCCTTACCAGCGATAGTGCGCGAAAGCCTTGTTCGCCTCCGCCATCTTGTGGGTGTCTTCTTTCTTTTTAATTGATGCGCCGGCATTGTTCGCCGCGTCCATGAGTTCGCCGCTAAGTCTGGCGTCCATAGTTTTTTCGCCGCGAAGTCTGGCGTAATTGACCAGCCAACGAATTCCGAGCGTTTGACGACGATCGGGACGGACTTCGACGGGAACTTGATAGTTGGCACCACCGACGCGACGCGCTCTGACTTCAAGAACGGGCATAACGTTTTTCAATGCCGTCTCGAAGACTTCCAACGGGTCTTTGCCTGTCTTTTCGCGAATGGTCTCGAAGGCGTCATACACCACGCGTTGAGCAACACTTTTCTTGCCGCTGAGCATGACTTTATTTATGAACTTCGCAACCGTCTTTGAATGATAGACAGGATCCGGCAGAACGTCGCGTTTAGGCACAGAACCTTTTCTTGGCATTCTTGCTCCTCCTTTGATTAGAATCTAGTTCCTAGTCCCTAGTCCCTAATTACTTCTTCTTGGCTTTAGCTTTCTTCGCGCCGTATTTGGAACGCGCTTGCTTGCGGTCTTGCACGCCGGCGGTATCGAGTGAGCCGCGAATGATATGATAGCGAACACCCGGCAAATCTTTGACACGTCCGCCGCGAATGAGAACAACGCTGTGCTCCTGCAGATTGTGCCCGATGCCGGGAATATATGCAGTGACTTCGATAGCGTTTGTCAAGCGGACACGCGCAACCTTGCGAAGTGCCGAATTCGGTTTCTTGGGCGTCGTCGTATAAACGCGAGTGCACACGCCGCGTTTTTGCGGGCACTCTTTCAGAGCCGGAGCCGTTGATTTTTCGTCCAACATCTGACGACCTTTTCTCACTAATTGATTTATGGTTGGCATGCGCCCACCTCCTTCCAAAATTTTCATGCCTGTCAAAAGCGGCGTCATATTATCATTGGCAAAAATGCTTGTCAAGCCCGTCATTACGCGACTTTTAATAACAACTTTTCTACTTACTGAAATCGTGTTGACAAGAGCAAAAAGCTTGTCATTACGCCAAAGTCGACAACCGATAAATTATTAAAGGCGGGGGATATATTTGGACTCGCGGGCTCGAGGTAATCATTAAATTTTTTAATAGTGCCAAGCCGGTTTTCTTTCGTTGCCAATTATCCGTATACACTGCGCCATATTTTTTTGAAAGTGTCCTTCAGTTAGTTACACGCCGAATGTAATTCGCAAAAGAAATTTTCTGCTCCGCGCCCGCAAGCCCTGCCGCCTTGAAAAACTTTTGTGTTGCAAAGTGTAAAATGTATGATAAAATGCTTTTGCTTAGCGCAGGCAAAAAATTTTTTCCGAAGAAGGGAGCAAACTTTCAGATGTGGGGTTTTTTTGGCGGTCTGTCGCACGACATGGGAATTGACCTTGGAACGGCAAATACACTCGTGCACGTCAAGGGTCGTGGGATTGTCCTGCGTGAACCTTCAGTCGTTGCGA
>CAMNPA010000194.1 GCA_946547205.1 uncultured Selenomonadales bacterium
GAGCTTTTTCAGCCGCCTGCTCATAAGACGCCTTTTCCTGTTCGAGCCGGTCAATCTCGTCGTCATCGGCAAAGGCAAATGAATTCGCGAAGAATATCATCAACGCCGCGCAGAGAGTAAAAAAATTTCTCATTCCTCATTCCTCATTGCTCATTCCTAATTGCCTTTCAGACCTCCATGAATTTTTTGAGCGAAACGGTGCTGCCCAAAATGCCGATTAAAATTCCCGCGACGATTAAAACGAGCGTCAGATAATGCATGAACGGATTTTGCGCAACCATCGGGAAAAATGCCAGAGACTCGTAAATTTTATCGACCATGACCGAATAAAAAATGCGCAACGTCACCGCGCTCACAAAGCCGCCAATTATTCCGAGCCCGACGCCTTCCAATATGAAGGGCCAACGAATAAACCAGTCAGTCGCGCCGACAAATTTCATGATGGCAATTTCTTTGCGGCGTGCGAAAACCGTCAAGCGAATCGTGTTGGAAATGATGAAGACCGTCGCGGCAAGGAGCAATATCATCAGCACCAAACCGAACAATCTCATCAAGCGCGTCATCTCAAAAAGATTCGCAACGACATCTTGCCCGTATTTGACTTCGTCGACGCCGTAAAGGTCAGCAATCGCGGCGGCAGTCTTTTGCACGTCATCGGGATTGTTGACGGTTACAAGGAACGAATTCGGCAGAGGATTTGAATCGCCGAGCGCGTCGAGAATTTTTTTATTTTCGCCGAGCCGTTCACGCAAAATTTTCAACGCCTTTTCGCGCGGCACGTATTCAATCGCCGAGACGCTTTTAAGTGCGCGTGTCATGCGTTCAATTTCTTTGCGACCGTCTTCGGGCAGGTTGTCGTTTATGTAGACGGAAATTTGCACTTGACTTTCCAGCGACGAGGCGAGCTTGTTCATGTTCATCAGCAAAATCAAAAAGACGCCCAATATGAACAGCGACACTGCCACCGTCCCGATTGAGGCGAAAGTCATCCAGCGGTTGCGAATCATCGACCTGAGCACTTCGCGGAAATAATATTCGATCGTTTGGATTTTCATTCGGTCACTCCCACGGATTTAAGCTTTTAGCTTTTAGCTTTTAGGTGTTAGCTGTCAGCTTTCAGGAATTTTTGTCCGACGACGAGTTTCAAACGTTCAGCTTCGCCGCTTGCCAATTCCAATGCGCCCGATGCTCCGAGACAAATACTCATGCCAAGCCACGGCTTCAAGTCGCGCACGATTTTTTTTATGCAAAGATTTTCGTCGAGATAAACCACGTCGATTGCAAAGCGCATGAAGAGCATATGAACGCTGTTGCACGGCGCGAGCAAAAGTCCGCGTCCCGAATCAAGCCGCCGACGAAACATCAGCCCGCGAAGTCTTTTAAAAAAATTGTCCGCCGATTCAACTTCAAGCGTCTGTCCGTTGATTGAAAATTTTTCCACGCCAATCACCGAGAAATTCTTGACAACGCCAGCAATGCCAATCCAATCGCCAGCAACACGAACAATATCGGCAGCGCGACGAACAACATCAGTGCGGTGAATGCAAGGAAAATCAGCGCGGCGGCGACTTGAGCCAGACGGTTGCCGTTGAAAATTGCGCGAATGAACGAGCCGATTGCACGCGTGAAAATATTTGAGCCGCTGAAATTTATGTACGTGCCCCGCGCAGATTGTTCGCCGTTGCGAGTGCGACCGTAATAATTTTCATCCGACGAGCGCGAATTTGTCGAGCCGGCATCAATCGTCACGCCACGGAAGAAATTTTTTTCGGTACGAGTCATTTCGCGAACGTTGCCTTCCGAATTTTCGTAGCCGCAAAAATTGCACCGCATCGAGCCGTTTAATTCTTTGCCGCACCGCCGACATTGCATATCAATCACGCTCCCAAAAATTTTTATGTCGTCTGTCGAAATTGCACGCCGCGAAGAATTTTCCTGCCGCAACGATTCAATCACACGCCCAAAAATTTTTTTATGCCGTCTTGCAACGAGATTTTCGGTTGCCAGCCCGGCAAAAGTTTGTAAGAACTCCACGGCACCATGACTTCACGCGTGCGATAAGGTCTGCCGCCCCAAACGATTGACAATTTTTTTCCGGCGACGTTCTCAAAAATTTTCACGACTTCGCGCAGTGGAATCGGTTTCGTCGACGAGACGCCGTAAGTGCCGCAATAATCGTATTTGCACGCCGCAAGCAGTTTTCCTGCCGCAATGAACGATTTAATCACACGCCCAAAAATTTTTTTATGCCGTCTTGCAGTGAGATTTTCGGTTGCCAGCCCGGCAAAAGTTTGTAAGAACTCCACGGCACCATGACTTCACGCGTGCGATAAGGTCTGCCGCCCCAAACGATTGACAATTTTTTTCCCGCGACGTTCTCGAAAATTTTCACGACTTCGCGCAGTGGAATCGGTTTTGTCGACGAGACGCCGTAAGTGCCGCAATAATCGTATTTGCACGCCGCAAGCAATTTTCCTGCCGCAACGAACGCCTCAATCACGTCGTCAATGTAAACAATGTCAATCAGCTGTCCGCCCGGCGACATCTTCAACGTTTCGCCCGAAGCGGAAATTTTTTTCAGCAAGCCGAGAATTTTGCCGCGCTTATCGTCCGCGCCGTAGGTGTCGAACAAATGCAACGCAATGCATTTCAAATTCCGAACTTCCGCGTAATATTTTATGATGCCCTCGAAACAAGCTTTGGTTGCGGCGTAAAGGTTTATCGGGCTGTAATCGGCGTCGTCGAAATGTTGAGCAAAGGTGCCGACGTTGACGAAATTATAAACGTTGTTTGCAACCATCGCATCCAAAAGTTCCGTGCCGAACGTTATGTTGCTCTGAATCAAATCTTGAATGTCCTCGAATCGGTGGACGTTCATAAAATTCGTCGCAAGATGATAAACCACGTCGGGACGTTTATCGTCAACGCAAAGGTCGGTTAGAATGTCAAGGACGGTGTTGTCTTTGTCGTAGACGTGAAATTTTACGTTGCGCTGAAGATTTTCGCTGAGCTCTGTAACTTTGGAAGTCGGTCGAACAATCGCATGAACTTCGTGCCCGTCATTAACGAGCCGTTCGCCCAAATGATGACCGATAAAGCCCGTGACGCCCGTCATTAAAATTTTCATGTCAATCACTCCTCAAAACGGCGAGTCGAATTCTGCAAACGTCGGATGAATTTTATCGCGGTCGGAAAGAATCGGCGTGTCGCATTGCCAATCGATCCCGCACGAACTCCAGAGAATTCCCTTGTCGTTTGCAGGCGAATAAACCGTCGTGACATTGTACAGCATCGTTGCCCGTTCCGTGAGCGTCAAAAAACCGTGCGCCAGTCCTTTCGGAATGTAGAGCATGTTGGATTTTTCGGCGGAAAGTTCAATCATGAAATGCTTGCCGAACGTCGCGGAATTTTTTCGCAGATCAACGGCAACATCTTTAACCGCGCCTTCAATGCAAGTGACAAGCTTGACGTGATCGGCAGGCGGCGTCTGAAAATGCAGTCCGCGCAGAACATTTTTTATCGACGTGGAAAAATATTCTTCCTTGAAGTCCGTCGCGAGTCCGAGCTCTGCAAAAGTGTCCGCGTGAAAAATTTTTACGAACGAGCCGCGACTGTCTCCGCGAACAATCGGCTGCAACTCAAATAAACCGTCAAGCGTCGTTGTGATTTTTTCAAAAGGTGTCGTGCTCATTTCACAACCTCGCGAATCTTTTCAATCATGTAATCAATCTGCGCGGCAGTCATTCCGGGATAAACGCCAATCCA
>CAMNPA010000195.1 GCA_946547205.1 uncultured Selenomonadales bacterium
AGCTAACAGCTAAAAGCTAACACCTAACAGCTAAAAGCTAAATTGGAGGTTACGACCAATGAATAAATTGACATTGACGGAAGTCGCGCAAGTCACGGGCGCAGATACAAATTCCGACGAAAAAATTTTTTTTAACGACGTGACGACCGACAGCCGCAAAGTTACGAGCGGTGTATTGTTTATTGCGCTCAAGGGCGAAATTTTCAACGGCGAGGACTTCGCGGAAGATGCACTGCGTAAAGGCGCGGCGGCAGTTCTCGTCAGCAAAACGGCTAAAAAAATTTCCGGCGGCATTGTGCTTAAAGTCGACGACACTTTGACGGCTTATCGGCAAATCGCGGGCGCGTGGCGAAATCGTTTCAACATTCCCGTCGTCGCAGTCACAGGCTCCAACGGCAAGACTACCACGAAAGATTTAACTGCTGCGGCATTGAGCGGACTCGGTCACGTGCAAAAGACTTCGGGCAACTTTAATAACGAGGTCGGCGTTCCAATGACTTTGCTCGGTCTCAACGCCAAACATAATGCGGCAGTCGTCGAAATCGGTATGCGCGGCTTAGGGCAGATCGAATCGCTTGCCGAAGTCGTTAAGCCAACAATCGGTATCGTCACGAACGTCAGCGAAGCTCATATCGGATTGCTCGGCTCGATTGAAAATATTGCGCGCGCGAAAAGCGAAATGGTCTCTGCAATTCCAAACGGCGGCACGATAATTTTGAACGCGGACAACGTCTACACGGCGGAGATGAAAAATCTTGCGGGCGACGGCGTTCAAGTGTTGACGTATTCTTTGGAAGGCGACGCTGATTTTGTCGCGACGGATATTTTAATCGGCTCGGTGTCAACGGAATTCACGCTGAACTTTCGCGGCAAGAAGTATGACTTTGAAATTCCGATGCTCGGTCGCCACAACGTCTCAAATGCTCTTGCGGCAATCGCGGCGGGCTATGCTTGCGGCTTGAGCGTCCCGGAAGTGCAACGCGGCTTTTCCAGCTTGACGACGACAAAAATGCGTTACGAAGTCATTCGGCGCGACGGCTTGACGATTATCAACGACGCTTACAATGCAAGTCCCGCGTCAATGCGTGCGGCGATTCACACGACGGCTGAAGTTTATGACGGACGGTTAATTGCGGTTCTCGGCGACATGTTGGAACTCGGAACTTTTGCAGAGAAGATTCATCGCGAAATCGGCGAAGAGCTTGTCGAAAATAAATTCCACACGCTGATAACTCTCGGCGAGCTTGGAAAATTTATTGCGGTCGGTGCACGCGACGCCGGCTTGGAAAATGTTTACACCTTCGACACGCACGAAGACGCCGCAAAAAAAATTCTGGAGCTTGTCCGCGACGGCGACACGATTTTATTCAAAGCCTCGCACGTCATGCACATGGAAAAAATTATCGAACTGATATGAGTAAACTTGAAAAGCTGTTGCAACGAATCAAAAACAATCCCAAGACTGTCCGCTTTGAAGAGCTTGACAAAGTGCTTCGGCGTGAAGGTTATGAGCCTTCGCAACCGCGCGGCGGCTCAAGTCATTACACTTACAAAAAATTCGGTGGCAGGTCTATCACCATTCCGCGACAACTTCCCTACGTCAATGAATGCTACGTTCGGGACGTTTTGGATACTCTGGGAATTTAAATTGCGCATTCAAAGGAGAATCAGTCAATGGAAAATAATTCGGAGCTTGAAAAAAAGTTGAGCTACTACATGTCGTTGCCCTATGAAATTGTGATAACGCCGTCGCCGGAAGGTGGTTATGCCGCAAAAATTCCCGACTTGCCCGGTTGCATAACGCAAGGCGAAACTCGTTTGGAAGTTTTAGAAATGATTGAGGACGCTAAACGTTGCTGGTTGACGGAGGAGCTTGAAGACGACGAAGAAATTCCCGAACCGATAAATCCCGACAAATTGGACGGGCGATTGCGCTTGCACATACCGCGAAGTCTTCACAAAAAATTGTCAAAGTATGCGGCACGTGACGGCGTGAATCTCAATCAGTTGGCGATTTATCTTCTCGCGAACGGCATCGGCGAACAGGAGAAAAATTCATAATGGAAAAACTTTTGACGGCGGGAGCAATCGCGGCAGTGGTCGTATTGTTGCTTGCACCGATTTGCATTCCGATTTTGCACCGCTTGAAATTCGGGCAGAGCATTCGCGCCGAAGGTCCGAAAAGTCATCAAGCAAAGAGCGGCACACCGACTATGGGCGGCATATTTTTAATCGCGGGCATCGTCGCGGCAACGCTGTTTGTCGCCGAGTGGAACGTTGAAATTTTCCTCGCGCTGTTCATTTTAATCGGGCACTTCATTTTGGGGTTCGTCGACGATTATTTGAAAGTTGTCCGCAAACACAATCAAGGACTGCTTGCCCGTTACAAACTCGCGGGACAAATTCTAATCGTCATCATCACAACTTTTGTCGCAAGTGAATTGCTAATCGACTTCAGCCCGACGATTTGGCTGCCCGTCATCAATACGACAATCGACGCCGGCAAATTATATCTGCTGTTCATGCTGATTGTTATGGTCGGCGCATCGAACGCGGTAAATTTGACGGACGGACTTGACGGCTTGGCATCGGGTTGCATGGCGATTGCGGCGAGTTGTTACGCGGTGATTTGCCTGTTGACAGGACACGACGAGCTTGCGATTTTCTGCGCGGCGACGGTCGGAGCATGTATCGGCTTTCTGAAATTCAACTTCCATCCCGCCAAAGTTTTCATGGGCGACACAGGCTCATTGGCATTAGGCGGAGCATTTGCGGCAGTCGGAATTTTGTCGCGCACGGAAATTTTATTGGCAGTCGTCGGCTTTGTATTCGTCTGCGAGGCGTTGTCAGTGATTCTGCAAGTCATTTCGTTTCAGACGACGGGCAAACGAATTTTCCGCATGAGTCCGTTGCATCATCACTTCGAGCTGGGCGGCTGGTCAGAAGTCAAAGTCGTATTCGTCTTCTGGACGGTCGGATTAATCTTCGGAGTGATTGGCTTGTCGCTGCTTTGAACGTAATAGTGAAGTAGGAAGTAGGGATTATTATGTCGACAATGTTCTTTGACTTGCAACGATTTTCAACTTACGGCTCGTCTCGCAACGACACACTAAGCCACGCCGAAAATTATAGCTACGTCTACGCTTACGGCGGCAACGATTCGATCTACAACAGCGGCAACCGTGTGAAAATCTATGCGGGCGACGGCGATGACACCGTTTACAATTACATTGGCGATTCCGGCACGATTGACGGCGGCAACGGCAACGACAGCATTTTCAACAATTCCGGCTACAACGTTTCCATAAGCGGCGGCAACGGCAACGACACCATTACAAATCTCACGGGCTATTGGGCGACAATCGACGGCGGCATTGGCAACGACGTTATCAGCTTGAGCGGCAGTCATGAACATTTCGTCACGGTCAGAGGCTCTCTCGGCAATGATACCATTTACGGCAACGACGCGACCAAGACGCTTTACCAATACAATCTCGGCGACGGCTTCGATAAAATTTTCAACTGGACTTCAAGCGACACGATAAGCTTCGGCAAAAATGTTTATTACACGCGCACGACTGTTGACAGTGACGTTATCTTGAGCGTCGTCAACGGCACGGGCGCAATGACTCTCGTCGGTGCGGCTGATAAACAAATCAACATAACAAACGGTATCGCGGCACGTGTCACTGAAAATTCCACGCGGCACAGTTTAATCGGCGGCTCCGTCTATTCCGACACAATCAAAAA
>CAMNPA010000196.1 GCA_946547205.1 uncultured Selenomonadales bacterium
GCATTGGTGATTGTCGGCGTCGTGGCGGCGGGAATTTTGTATCTGTCGCTGATTTCGCGTCGATTCAATCGCAACCGTAAACTGCAACTGCAAATTTTCGCGGTGTTGGCAATTTTGGCAGCGGCACCGATTTTGATGGGCGCAGGCGGCAAAGTTCGACTTTTGGCGGCGTTCATGAGCGCGAATCTCTTTCCGGCGTTGGCGATAATTTGGCAACTCGATCTTTTGCGCGTGATTCAATACAAAGTCCGCGTGCAAAATCGTGCGGCGCGTCTGAAAGAAAATTTGTCGACTTTTCAGCTCGTGTGGATTTCGGCGTTCGCACTGCTGATAACGGGCATGATGTCGTTGACGGGCGCGGCATATTTATCGGGCGCATTGTCAGACGTGTCGTATTTCCTGGAGTTTGAAATTTTCCGTGGCATCAAGTTGACGTTCGTCTTGCCGCTGATTTTGGTCGCCGTCGCGTTCATGCAACGATTTAACGTCGTCGACGAAGTGCGCAAAAATGTTCCCGCCGTTGAGCAAATAAAAGAACTACTTGACAAATCGGTCAGCGTCAAGGCTTTGTTGGCGTTGATGATTGTCGCAGGAGCATTCGTCGTTTTAATTGCTCGGAGCGGTCACACGTCGGGTATGCCGGTTTCCGGATTGGAAATAAAAATTCGCGCAATGCTTGAGCAAATTTTCTACGCTCGTCCGCGTTCAAAGGAAATATTTTTCGGGCATCCGGCGTTTATGTTGGCATTCGCCGCCTTCCTGAAAAAATTCCCGAAGTCGATTTGTTTTATGCTCGTGATGGCAGGGACAATCGGTCAAAGCTCAATGGTCGAAACTTTTGCACACATGCGCACGCCAATTTTTATGTCGTTCATGCGCGGACTTGACGGCTTGATTCCGGGCGCGATAATCGGTGCGGTGCTGATAATCATCCTGCAAATTTTTATGCGCGGACTTAAAAAGGAGTGATTCGATTGATTCACGTCTGCTTCGGTCTGCACGACGCGACCGGGCGTTATTCAAAGTTCACGTGCACGGCAATTTGTTCGCTCTTCGACAACACCACTTCCGCCGTAACCGTCCACATTTTGCACGACAGCACCTTGACGCAAGACAATCGCGAAAAATTCATTTACCTCGCGGGACAATATAATCAGCGCGTGAATTTTTACAACGTCGAGATTCTTTACGCCGACAAGTTAAACGCGATAAAAAAAAATTTACCAAATGCCCTAATAAACCGTTACAGCATCGCCACGTTTTATCGGCTGCTCATTCCGCAGATTCTTCCCAACGATATTGACAGATGCATTTATCTTGATTCTGATACGCTGGTCAATCTTGACATAAAAGCACTTTGGCAAATCGACCTCGGCGATAAAACTTTGGCGGCTGTTCCCGAAATTTTAAATCGTCCTGATGTAAAGCAAGCCTTTTCGCTTTGTCGTGAAGGACTGGTAAAGCGCGAAGATTACTTCAATGCGGGCGTTCTGCTCATAAACACGAAATTGTTTCTTGACAAGAAAAATCTTATTCCCGATTGGTGCGAAGTATTAAACAAAAATCCGCAATACGGAGAATTCGTGGATCAAGATGCGTTGAATTACTACTTTTCGACGCAAATCGTGCACCTGCCCCTAAAGTTTAATAGATTCATAGCTTATGCACGTCTGGCACACGAATTGAACGCGGAGAGAAAAATTTATCATTTTGCGGGCGAAACTTTCGGAATGAATATTCAAGATTCGTTCAATCGCTTGTGGATGAAATATTTCCTCAAAACGCCGTGGTTTGACGAAGAAACAATCGGCAGGCTTTACGACGGCTTCCAGCAAATGCATATCGGGCTGAAGAACTTCATGATACAAGTTTCGGCAATGATGAGCGGCAAAGAACGCGTATTTTTCACTGTGCCGCAAAATCTCGACGCCATCAAGAAAATTTTTTCCGTCCGCGACGACGAAGAGATTATCCTCGCCGAAAATCTGGAGTCGCTGAAAAAATTCCTCTACGCCATGAAGTCTTCTCACGGCAAAAAAGTTTTCTTCATTGTGCTGCCAAATTTTCCGTTTAATCTGCTCATGCAAGCAGGCTTTCAATTTGGCAGAGATTTCGTCAACGGCTTTGACTTTTTGTCGGAGGCGCATGGCGTCCCGATGAATTCTTATCCGCTAATCAAGGCAATGTAGGAAGTGATTCGATGATTCATGTCTGCTTTGGACTTCACGACAAGACCGGGCGTTATTCAAAGTTCACGGGCACAACGCTTTGTTCAATCTTCGCGAACACCAAATCGGAAGTCACGGCGCACATTTTGCACGACGACACTTTAACGGCTGACAACCGCGAAAAATTTTTGACGCTCGCCGAACGTTGCAATCAGCGCATAAATTTTTACAACGTCGACGAAATTTGTCCGCGTGAAATAATTTTCCTGCGCGAAAAGCTTGCCGATAAATTAGAGTCTCGATTCAGCATCGCCACGTTTTATCGCTTGCTCGTCAAAAAAATTCTCGCGGCGCGTGATATTTACAAGATGATTTATCTGGACTCGGACATCATTGTCAATCTCGACATCAACGAACTTTGGCAACACGATTTGAAAAATTTTCCCGTTGCCGCCGTGTCCGAAATGGACGCCACGTTCGAAAGAATGCTTCACAATAAAATTCTCTTGCAGTCGGGATTCGTCAAGCCGGAAAATTATTTTTGCGCCGGCGTGATGATTTTCGACCTCGATAAGCTCGACGAAAATTTTTTCCGCGACGGCGTACAATTTCTCGTCGACAATCCTCAATGCGAATGTTTGGATCAAGACATTTTGAACGCGTTCTTTGCCGCCAATTACCTCAAGCTTGAACAAAAATTTGATTCGTTCGTGGATATTGAGAAGCACGAAAATAATCCTGTCGGCAGAAAAATTTATCACTACGCGGGACATCAGATTGAGCTTGATTCATCGAACGATTACAATGCTTTGTGGCTAAAATATTTCCTCAAGACGCCGTGGTTTGGCGTCGAAATATTCGGCAAGCTTAATAAAAAATTCGAGCAAATTCACTTTGAATTTCTTACCACAGCGACAAACGCGTTGTTGAGATTGTCGACTGTCATGAACGGCAAAACCCGTGCATTTTTTATCACGTCCGCTGATTTGCCGTTGATAAGAGAAAATTTTTCGATCAGCGACGACGAAGAAATTATCTTTGCCGACGCCGAAAAATCGCTCCCGAATTTGGTCGTATCAATGTCAAAAGCTCAGGGCAAGAAAATTTTTATCATCGTTGTGCCGGATTTTAACGTCGTTTGTGAGCTGTTGAAGCAACTGGATTTTGTTCCCGAGTACGATTTTATAAACGGCAAACTGTTTCTTATGCAAGAGGATAAAAACAAATTCAACACCTTCCAACTGATTGAAGCAATGTGAAATAAATTTTTGGAGGAAAAATTATATGAGCAACCTTGAAGTTGGCATCGTCGGTTTGCCGAACGTTGGCAAGTCGACGCTTTTTAATGCGATAACGAAAGCCGGTGCCGAAGCCGCCAATTATCCTTTCTGCACGATTGAACCGAATGTCGGCGTCGTTGCCGTGCCCGATTCTCGATTGGACGTTTTAACGAAACTTTACAGCTCGAAGAAAACTACGCCCGCCGGTGTCCGATTTGTCGACATTGCCGGGCTCGTCAAAGGCGCGTCGAAGGGCGAAGGGCTCGGCAACAAATTTCTTGAACACATTCGGCAGGTCGA
>CAMNPA010000197.1 GCA_946547205.1 uncultured Selenomonadales bacterium
ATGACGATTGACGACGCGATTAAACTCGTCACGGAAGCGAGTCGAGATCCGCATTTGACGGGACTGCACATTGTCAGCGGTCTGCACCCGACGTGGACTTTTGAACATTACGTCGAATTTGTCGAGACGCTCCACGAAAAATTTCCGACGCTCCACATCAAAGGATTCACGGGCGTTGAAATTCAGCACTTCGTCAAAATCAGCGGCAAGAGTGTCGCGGACGTGTTGCTCCGTTTGAAAGACGCGGGACTTGAGGCGATTGCCGGCGGCGGCGCAGAAATTTTAACTGACCGCGTGCGAAACATTCTCTGCCCGAAAAAAGCTACTGCCGACGAGTGGCTGAACGTTGCTCGCACGGCGCATGGACTCGGCATAAAAACAAACGCCTCAATGCTTTACGGGCATATTGAGACGCTTGCCGAACGTGTCGAACATTTGATAAGGTTGCGCGAACTTCAAGACGAGACGGGCGGCTTCCAAACGTTTATCTGCTTTCCGTTCCTGCCGAAAAATACCGCGCTTGAACGTGAGATTAAACAAACTTCAATGTGGGACGATTTGCGCACGATGGCAATTTCGCGGCTGATGCTTGACAATTTCCGCAACATCAAAGCTTATTGGGTCATGTTGACGGTGCCGGTTGCGCAGGTTGCTTTGAGTTTCGGAGCAAACGACATTGACGGGACGATTCACCGCGAAAATATTTTGCACGACGCCGGAGCAACTTCGCCGCGTTCACTTGCCGAAGACGAGATTATTAAAATCATTCGCGACGCCGGACGAATTCCGACTGCTTACGGCGCGTTTAACATGCTTTAATGTTGCCATAAAGTCGATTTGATGTTAGAATCACAGAAAATTTTTTTTGACGGAGGTAGCGCAATGAACGGCAGTGAAAACGGCTACGCGGGCGCAATTTTTTTCGCGCTGATGACTTTGGGCGCACTCTTGAAACTCGACGACACCAACGGCTTGATTATCGGAGCAGTCGGCGCACTTTTGGCGGCGATAAGTTTGCGGCGTGCTCTTGTCAAATCGGCGCAGGCGGCTGAAGAAGATCATCAACGCATAGAAATTCAATTCCAACAGCTCCGCAACAAAATCACTGAAACTTCCGAATCGACTGCAAACGCAATGGAATCCGTCAACGTCGCCGCGCAACTCGTTCAAGAAAATATGCAAGTCCTCGCCGTGCGTCTCGACGACCTAAACAAATTGACAGGGCTTGTTGAAAATCTGGCGGCTATCGACGAATCAATCAACGCTCTGGCAAAAACCGTCGAATCCGTCAACACAAACATCGTCTCGCTTGATGAAAATTCTTCCGCGCTCAATGCCGAAGTCGAAAAATTTTTCGTCGCACTTCAAGAACGGGACAATTCCGCCGCCATAACTGACGAGCTGAAAAATATCGTCGAACTTGAAGACGCGAACAGGACAAATCTGCAAGCCATACTGAAATTTTTGCAACTCGTCGAACAGGCTGTTAAGGCTCCGATTCATGCGGACTTGCTGGAGAAAATCCTCACGTCGACTAAAACTTTGAATCTCAATCTCGTTGAATTGCTCAAGCTCAACGACGGCAAAGCGTCTGAAAAAATTCTCGCGGCGATTGAAAATCTCAACGTCAACCTTGCCGAAATTGTCAAGCTCAACGACGGCAAAGCGTCTGAAAAAATTCTCGCGGCGATTGAAAATCTCAACGCCAACCTTTCCGAAATTGTTAAGCGCACTGACGACAAGTCCGCCGCCTTGGACGAGAAAGATATCAGTCTGCTCAAAAAAATTGTCGCGAAGATTAGCCTTAAGTGAAGGAGTTGCAAAATGATTCTCTGTGTGAAAGTGAATGTCCTCGGCGTGATGGAAGAGAACGCCTATTTTTTTGTCGACGACAGCACAGGTCACGGCTTTTTGATTGATCCCGGTGCTCAAGCCGACGAACTTTTGAAAATCATCGACGAACGCCACTGGACGATTGAAAAAATTTTGCTCACGCACGGACACTTCGATCACATCGGCGCGGTCAATGAACTTCAACGCAAATTAAAAATCTCCGTCTGCATGAGCAAGAGCGGAGATTATTACGCCAAAAATCCCGAAATGAATTGTTCGATTTTTTACGGCAACAAGATTGTCCTCGACGACGTGACTTGCCTCGACGACGACAGCGAAATTTTTTTGTCCGCGAATCCGAATTTCGGCGTCAAGCTGATTGGCGCACCCGGTCACACACTCGACGGCGCGATTTACTACAGCTCGGCGGAAGGCGTCGCGTTTGTCGGCGATACGATTTTTCGCAACGGTTACGGTCGTACTGATTTGCCCGGCGGCAGTGAACTTGAGCTGATGAAGACGATTCGCGATAAAGTTTTCACGTTGCCCGATGAAACAACTTTGCTTTGCGGACACGGAGAGCCTACGACTGTTGCCGACGAAAAAAATTTTTGGTGATTAAATGTCTGCTTCGACGCCGTGATTGTCGAAGACGCTCAAAATTTCACGGAGCTTAGTTTTGGCGGGATTATAATCGATGGTCGTTTCGCCGTCGTGAGCGTGAATGTGAACGTAGAGGACGCCGGGCAGTCCGAGCAAATTTTTTTCGACAGCCGCCGCATTTTCGGACGTGTAACCTTTAGCGGTGAATTGCAGGCGAGTATTGCCGCCGCCTTCGCCGCAACCGCATTCTTTGCACATAATCAAAACACCTCTTTTTAGCTTTTAGGTTTTAGCTTTTAGCTTTTAGCTTTTAGGATTTTCCTAACGACTAACGACTAACACCTAACAGCTGAAATTATACAGCGCGCCGAATTCTTGTACAAGCCCTGTTGCGGGATTGGAAGGTGATTCAAATGTCAAAGCTCTTGCTCGTGTTCATTGGCGGAGGATTGGGCGCAGTGTCACGATTTTTGGTGACGACGGCACTGGCGGGCAAACTCGGCAACTTTCCGCTCGGAACTCTCGCCGCAAATTTTTTCGGAAGTCTGCTGATGGGACTGGTCGTCGGAATTTTGGCAGGTCGCGTGAACGTTTCAACGGAGCCGATTAGATTGTTCGTCGCAGTGGGATTTTTGGGCGGCTTTACAACTTTTTCTTCCTTTTCAGCCGAAACACTCGCTCTGATTAACGGCGGGCAAATTTTCGCGGCAATGGCAAATGTTATCGTCAGCGTGGTCGCAGGATTGGCGGCGTGCGCTGTCGGTTTAAAGATTGGAGGCATTTAAAATGGCAAAAGCATTAATCATCATCGACATGCAAAAAGATTTCATTACGGGACCGCTCGGCACAAAAGAGGCTCAAGAAATGTTGCCGCGTCTCGTGAAAAAATTGGAGGACATCGTTGCGGAAGGCGCAGTAGATTTAATCTTCACGCAGGACACGCACACCGACAACTATCTTGACACGCAGGAAGGTCGCAATTTGCCGGTGCCGCACTGCATAAAAAAATCGGACGGTTGGCAGATTGTTCCCGAATTGCAAAAGTTCACGTCGCGCGCAAAAGCCGTCATTGAGAAAAAAGCATTCGGCTCAACGCGTCTGCCTTCGCTCATCAAACCGTATGAAGTCGTAGAATTCGCGGGCGTGTGCACGGACATTTGCATTATCTCCAACGCACTGCTGATTAAGGCGTTTTATCCCGAACAGCGCATTCAAATCGACGCGGCTTGTTGTGCAGGCTCCACGCCCGAAGCTCATCAAAAGGCTCTGGACATTATGGCGAATTGTCAATGCAAAAT
>CAMNPA010000198.1 GCA_946547205.1 uncultured Selenomonadales bacterium
ATCAGCAAAACATAAACGCAAGCATAGCCGGGAAAAATGGCGTGACATTTGCGTTCGACGACGTGCGCAGGCTCGGAAACGATTGACGGTTTGGGATTGAAATAATTATCTTCCAACTCTTCAAATACTTCCCAAGCTTTGTCGGTTGAGAGCATTTTTGCATGACGAGCCGCACCGCGTTCAGTCCAAAGGTAAAGCACCGGCGCGAACTTCAGAGCTTGGTCACCGAAATTCAGAGCTTGGTCACCGTCGGTTACCAAGCTTGCTTTGAACGCAGCAAGAAAAGCACCTTCGAGTTTGAAGTAGTGCTTACCTTCAACGAAACGATCTTTGTTGGCGTTAAAATTTTTCTTGATGTTGTTCGTGTCGCAACCGTAAAATTGAGCGAGCTGAGCGGTCGTGAGCACTCGACGACTACTCCATTCGACAGGAACGAGCTTTGAAAAATCCATGAGACATTCTCCTTTCTTTAAGTGACAACTAAATACTTGACAACCTAAGCGGGCTTTGCTAGAATTCATAGCACAAAGAATCTTTTGGGACGCACCTCGTGTCGAGTATGTTAAGATTTCTAATGCTGATAATAGCAAAGCGAGCGAGGGTTGTCAAGAAGAACTCTTGCTCGCGTCAAAAAGTTTTTTTTTGTTTAAGAAAATCCATTAAACTCTGCTGAGCGGTCGTGAGCACTCGACGACTACTCCATTCGACAGGAACAAGCTTTGAAAAATCCATGAGACATTCTCCTTTCTTTAAGTGACAACTAAATACTTGACAACCTAAGCGGGCTTTGCTAGAATTCATAACAACAAGGAAATCTCTTGACGCCGCCTTGCGTCATTGTATTTAGCTAAAAGTATTTTAAAGCAAGGGCGGAGAATTGTCAAGGCGAATATTGATTCTTCGCCCGCAACAAGCGGTTTTTTTGTTTAAGAAAATAAAATTCCCGTAAGAAAAATCTTGCGGGAGTTTTTTGTTGCAGTGAGTCACCAATTACTTTTGCGGCGTTTGATTCTGATGCCGGCAACTGCTATCAACAGCGCGAAAATTTCCAGACGCCCGACAATCAAAATCATCATGCAGAAAATTTTTCCGACCTCCGATAAATTTTTGAAGTTGTTCGCGTCGCAAAGTCCCGGCAAATTTCCAACGTTCGACAGACACGCTATCGACATCGCCACAGCTTGAGAAAACGTCGGGCCCGTGAAACTCAACATCGCCGCACAAATGAACATCGTCACCAGCGCGAGGAAAAAGAAGCATAAAATTCTGCCGACGGTGCGCATTGGAACGGGCACATCGCCGAGACGAATCGCCGTCATCATGCGCGGATGAATTGCCCTGCGAATCTCCGACGCCGTGATTTTAATCAGCACAATCAGCCGAACGATTTTAAAGCCGCCCGTCACCGAGCCGATACAACCGCCCGTCACTGCCATCAAGAAAATAAAAAATTTGTCGAAGTCGTGAACGTCCGCAGCCTCGTCAGTTAGTGTGATGCCCGTCGTGCTGATGAACGAAACGATATGGAAGAGCGATTCGCGGAACGCCTCGTTGCCGTCAAAGCCGATGTCTTCGGAGAAAAGTCTGAACATGATAATCAACATGCCGATGAAAATTGTCGCGTAGAGAACCATAACTTCTTCATTTGCGGCGATGAGTTTTGCGTTGTTAATGATTGTGCGCTTGAGTCGCAGGAAATATTGTTTGAGCCGAGTGAAATAATTTGTGTCGAATTCCGGGCGCGGCGGCAGCAACGTATAAATGACGCGGTAATAGAGCAGGAAGTTTCCGCACGCAATCAACATGACGAAAATCGCCGCATACTCGACGTAAATATTTTCTCGTGCAGGAAAAAAATTTCCGCCGCCCGTCGAAATGCAACGCATCGCCATCAACAGCGAATCCCAAATATCAAGACCCGACAGCTTGAACGCGACGATACTCAACGCCGTCAACGTGACGTAAACTTTTATCACGCGAACGCTCATCAAATTCATCTGCCCGATAATCGAGCTGAAACCTTGTCCGCCTTGCAATGAAAGCGATATTCCGAAGCAACCGCTCACTTCCGGCAAGACCGTCACGAGCATAATCAAGAACATCAGCGAGCCGAGCCACATCAACGAACTTTGCCACAGAATCAGAAGATACGGCGCGTTGTTCGGCAAAATCGACAGTCCCGCCGAAGTTAAATCGCCGACCGTTTCGAGCAGTGCGTCGAGCGGCTCCAGCCAACCAGTCAACACGAACGGCAGGCAACCGAACATCGCCAGCAACGGATACATCAGCAAAATTGCCGTCGCGGATTCTGTCAATGGTGCGCGTTGAAATCTGCCCGTGCCGAAATGTTGAAAGATTATTCCCGTGACGAGTGCGACCAGACCTATTGCCGTGAAAAAAATTATCGTGTCGAGTGCGCCGAATTCGATTAACGCGTAGGCAATCGGCAAAATCAGCGTCGCCGAGAACGTGAGCAACGCTTGGCTTTGAATGCGCAAAATCATTTTGAAATTCATGACGCGCCTCAAAAGTGGAAGTGATTCATCATTTTTTCGGTCAAGGCTTTGGCGTCGTCGTTCTTGTGCTCCAAAAGATATTCTAGCGTCGAGACGTTGAAGAAAGACGTTATCGGGACGTAGCGATTATATTTGCGGAAGTCTCCCCACTTCATCAGCTTTGCATGAAGACGACCGATATCGCGCTTGGTTGCATTGTGACGTTTGACGATTCGTTTAAGCAGCACGTCGTCTGATATCGCCGCAAAAATTTCGTCGATGAGCTGCGGATTTTTCTTGTCGTTCTCGTATTTCTCAATCAACGAAACTGAAATCCTTGACATGCGCAACGAACGGTTTATCGCGAAGACGAAATAGATAACGAGCACACACAGCACGACGTTTAAAAAAATGTTCATGATGAATTCTCCGCTGTTCAAAAAATTTTTTTGTGCTATCATGATTGAAACAGACTTCCGAAAAATTACGGGAGCAATGAGCAATGCCGTGAACATTTTATCACAGGCAAGGAGTAATGGAAATGAATTCAGCTGAAACTTTCACGGGAACTTTTTACGGCATCGGCGTCGGACCGGGCGACCCGGAACTTTTGACGGTCAAAGCCATCAACGCGCTAAAAAAAATCGACGTGCTGATTGCGCCGAAGACCGAAAAAAAATCAGACAGCGTCGCACTGTCAATCGCGCAACCGTATCTGAAATCGAACGTCGAAATAATTTATCAGACTTTCCCGATGGTTAAAGACTTCGCGGAAGAAACAGAAATTTTCGCGGCGAACACGTCAGAAATTTTGCAACTGCTGCGTGACGGACGAAACGTCGGATTCGCGACAATCGGCGACCCGATGTTTTACAGCACGTATATTTATATTTTCCGACTGCTGAAAAGTTCCGGCGTCAACATCATCACGATACCGGGCGTTCCCGCATTTTTAGCCATTGCCGCGCAGATTGGCAGACCGCTCGCTTACGGCAACGACATCTTGACGATAATTCCTGCGACCGCCGAACTCGACGACGTGAAAAATTTTCTCGACCGTGCCGACGCAACCGTTATCATGAAAGTTTACAAGAACTTCCCGGAAATTGTTGACGCGCTCAAATCTCGCGGGATGATTGACGACGCAGTTTTGGTCAGCCGTTGCGGACTCGACGACGAAAAAATTATCACGGACGTTGTCGCGCACAGAGACGAGCATTTAAA
>CAMNPA010000199.1 GCA_946547205.1 uncultured Selenomonadales bacterium
GATCCTGCGTGCGGCTCCGGTAATTTCTTGACGGAAAGTTATTTGTCGTTGCGTCGCATGGAAAACGATTTGCTCAAGGAACTTTTCGGCTCTCAAATTCAGATTAGCGAACTCGTCAAGCCGATTAAAGTTTCTATCAGCCAATTCTACGGCATTGAGATAAACGACTTCGCGGTTGCCGTCGCGCAAACTGCTTTGTGGATTGCCGAATTGCAGATGGCGCAAGAGACGCAAGCCATCATTCACCGCGACTTAGACTTTCTGCCGCTGAAAAGTTATTCAAACATTTACGAAGGAAATGCGCTCCAACTCGACTGGCAAAAAGTTTGTCCGCAACCGAATTATATAATTGGCAATCCGCCGTTCGTCGGTCGTCGCTATCGTTCTGCCGCTCAAAAAGCTGACTTAGCAAAATTTTTCCAATACAAAGATGTTGACTACGTTGCGTGTTGGTTTAAGAAAGCCGCCGAGTTTATGAGCAATTCGACTGCACGCGCCGCCTTTGTAGCAACAAATTCTATCGTGCAAGGCGAACAAGTTGCCGCTGTTTGGAAATTTTTGGACGTTCACATTGATTTTGCGCACAGAACTTTTCGTTGGGACAGCGAATCAACTCAAAAGGCTCACGTCCATTGCGTCGTTGTAGGTTTCAGCCACGCGCCAAATTTAAATCCGAAAATCATCTTCGAATACGTCAAAGACAATGATTCCAAGAAAGAAATTGTGAAAAAAATCATTGCAAAGAACATCAACGCCTATTTGCTCGACGCGCCCGATATTTTTGTCGAAAGTCGTCCGAATCCGATTCAAGATTTCGTTTTGCCAATGTGCAATGGAAATATGGCGGCTGACGGCAAAAATTTCAGCTTAACGGTCGAAGAACGCGACAAATTCATTTCCAAATATCCTGCTGTCGAAAAATATATCAAGCGTTTGCTCGGCGCGGAAGAATTTATCAACGGAACGCTGCGATATTGTCTGTGGCTGGTGAATATTACGCCGAATGAACTTCACAAGATGAAATTGGTTTATGAGCGCGTTAAAAAAGTTCGCGACTTTCGATTGAACAGCACATTCAAGAACATTGCAGACCGTCCGCACTTGTTCAGAGATTTAAAAAATCCGAAATCGTTCATTGTAATTCCGTCTGTAAGTTCCGAGCGTCGAAAATATGTTCCGATTGGCTTTTTGGACGATAATTTTATTCCGACGACGCAAGTATCAATCATTCCCGATGCGACGCTGTATCATTTCGGAGTTTTGACGAGTTCAATTCACATGGCGTGGCTGCGAACGGTCGGCGGTCGTTTGAAGTCTGATTATCGCTACTCGAAAGATGTGGTGTACAATAATTTTGTGTGGATTGAGCCGACAAAAGCGCAACGCCTTGCTGTCGAGCAGTCCGCGCAGAAAATTTTGGATGCACGAAAAAATTATCCGGAGTCGACGCTTGCCGCTTTGTATGATGAAATTTCCATGCCGTATGATTTGCGATGTGCACACCGTGAAAACGATTTGGCAGTGGCAAAAGCTTACGGTTGGGAAAAATTTTTGGACGACGAGCCGACTTTAGCCGTCAAGCTGCTCAAACTTTATCAAAAGACGGTTGAAAAATCTTTGAGCGGCTGATATAATTTTATTCGACGACCGAGGATTACTTTTACATCATTATCACAAAGCAAAAACCCTCAAGACAATCTGCGGCAACAGACTCTTGAGGGTTGCGCTATCTAAAAGCGCATTTGGAGATCAGTCATTGTCCTTGAAGAAAGATTTGATCCAATCGTATATTGAACGAGCGGCAACGTTCTCAACGATTCTCTTAAACGTTCCGAGCAAAGCTTTTATCATCATTTACAACGCCGAATAAAATTTTTCAACAAAAAACGCTTGTCGGCTTGGAAAAGTAACGACCGTTTGACAAAAAGCTTATTGTGTGATAAATTTTGGCACGTAAAGCAGAATAATAATTGAATTTCCATGGTCTCACCGAAACGAAAAACCCCGTACAGCTTGAGGAACTGTGCGGGGCTTCGTTTTGCCTAACCGATTGAGGATACCGATTATCATGGGCAATCAGAGCGTAAATACCTGCCGCTTACGATCTTTTAGCGCGTATGTAGTCGAGGATCAGCCCGCCAACGACGGTACCTATTGCTCCGCCGACCGCAGTCACGCCAAGCAGAATAATAATTTCCATTATCTCACCCCCTTTCTACAGCGTAGACGTTAACGCCGTAAGGGAGCGGCATTGGCGCGATTTTATCACACGTCAAATGTTTTATCAACGAATTACGACCGATTTTAGCGATTGAGCTAATAAAACTGTACAAAAAATACACGAGGTGATTCATAATGCGAAAATTTTTTGCGCTGATGATTTTATCGGCGATAATTTTTTTTACGGCGTGCGGAAACGACGATTCGCCGGAAAATGCGCTTGAAGAAATAAAAATCGCGCTCGCAGAGAGAAATGCAACGAAACTCTCCGAACGCGTGAACATGGACGAATTTTTTTCTGCGACATACGACGCCGCGACAGTGGAACTTGCCAAAAATTATGACGTTTATAAGGAAAAATATCCCGACGATCCGTACTTTCAACACAGCGCGGAATTTTTAACGACTTACAACGCCGAGCATAAGAATTTGCATTTGAAATTCCTTGATGGAGTGAAAGCGGCTTATTTCGCCAAAATGTCTGCGCCGAAAAATCCGCAAGACAATCCCGCAGCGTACGTCGCCAATGAATTTGAATTGATTCGGCAGGCAACGAACGTCACCATCAAAGAAATTCACGTAAAAGACAATCGCGCGACTGTTTTATTGGACGTGCAAGGCGATAATTCTCTGCGCGGACAATTCATCGGTCATTTGACGTTCAAACTTGCCTTTCATCGCGAAAAAAATCTTTGGCACTTCGACGCGATAGAAAATCTCGACGATTTGACGCCGACTCTTGTCGACAAGGCAGAAATCGTTTGGATAACGTTTTTCTAAGGCAGTTCGGGCAAATTCCGCGTGACAGCCGAATTATGGATAATTTCTTCAATCCGCTGGTCTAAAACGAGTTCCTGCTTATGAAGACTTGCCGCCGTGTCCAAATCCGCCGCGCTGTTCTCCGTGATGCCTTTGATGTACGACTGCCACGCCAAAATTGTGATTCTGGTCGATTCTTGACGCAAACCGGCGAAAAATTGTGCGCCTTGCGGTATCGGAACCTCATCAAGTTCAGCTTGACGGCTCTCAAGCGCGGGAATCAGCGTGTCGGTGATGTAAGCGGAGACTTCGGCGCGTTGATTCGTCGTCATAATGCCGTAAGGCGTTTTTTGCATAGAAATGAACGTATTCTGCGCGGACTCGAACGTCCCGTTGTAGCGATAAACAATTTCTTCGGTTGCGTCAATGTAATCGGCGAGATTTTTGCGCAGGAGCGGCGAAACGGCGTCAAGATAACCGCGATAGTTGTCGACGCTGACAATTTTCCAATCGCTGCCGCCAAGATTGAACGTAAAGCCCGGCAAATTAAATTTCTGCCCGAAGAATTCAACTTCAGAGCCGCCGACGTTGAAGCTTTCGTTCGCCAAATCTTTCAGCGTGACTTTCAGCACGAACGGAACTTGAGTATATTCTTCAACGACGCTGAATGTCGCTGTAGCCTCTTCGCCGAGATTCTCGACGCTCTCAAGTTCAATCAGCGACGTTTGGCGAATCAA
>CAMNPA010000200.1 GCA_946547205.1 uncultured Selenomonadales bacterium
CACCTAACGGCGGCGGCGCGCGTCCATGCGCGCCGGGTCTCAACTTCATTCAACGAATTTTTATCAACAGTCTCTAAGACACATCGACGACGCGACATTGATACGCTCCGTGCACGCGCGGAATTTTTTTTGCAGGTTGACCGTAAGCCGTCAAAAGCTCGTCAACGTATTTCATCACGACGGCGACGGGAATTTTTTTCATGCAGGCAAGGTTGTCGTCACCTTCGCGCGGACAAATATGTTTTCCGCACGGATGACAAGGTTCGGGCGATTTAATCAGAATGTCTTTTGCGTCGTAAGGATAAAAGCCCGGCACCGGCGACGCGCCAAACATCGTCACAATCGGAATATTTCGCGCAACGCCAATGTGCATCGGCCCGGAGTCCGTCGTCAGGAAGAGAACGCAATTATCGATAAAGCCCGCGAGCATTGCCAACGAAAATTTGCCCGTAAAAATTTTCAGCCGCGCAGATTTTTTGTGGCTCATTTTCTCAACGCAACTCATGACAATTTCTCTGTCCATCGTGCCGCCGAGAAATGCAATTCCGTAGCCGCGCTCAATCAAATTGTCCGCGCATTGAGCGAAGTAAGAATCAAGCCAACGTTTAGTTTGCCAACTCGCGCCGATATTGAACGCAACAACTTTCGTGTCGCCGAAATTGTCAACGAAAATTTTTTCAGCCTCGCGCTCAACGTCGTCGGGAATCCACATTTCAAGCCCGTTGTCGAAAATTTTTTCAATGCCGCAAGCCTGTCGCAGAACGTCGAAGTGCGAATGAACTTGATGTTGCGTGCCGGGAAAATATTCAGTTTCAAAACCGCGTTTGACGTGACGAGCAATCGAAGGATTCGGCAGAACTTTATCAAAAAATTTCGCGAAGCCGGGCTTTGAATAGCCGACAATTTTTTTTCCGCCACTGAATGCCGCCAATGCACTTGCGCGTTCGTTGCGATGAAGATTGATGACGAGATCAAAATTTTTCGCGCGAAGTTGCGGAATCGTCTTGAACAGAGCGGAAATTGTCTTGTCAATCAAAATGCATTCGTCGAGGTGCTTGTTGTATTGCACGAGGTCTGCCAATTTTTTGTCGGCTAAAAGTGCCAAATGCGCCGTCGGAAAATTTTTTCGTAACGTGCAAAGTGTCGGCGTCACCAACATTAAATCGCCCAAGTGCATCAAATTTATCACGAGAATTTTCATCAGCGTTGCCCTTTCAAGTTAATCGTGCATGTGATTCTGTCAACGCCGCGATTTTCCTGCCGAAACTGAAATCTGCACTTGCGCCGAAAAATTTTCTGTGCTACAATGCGCCTGTCTTTTTTTAGAGAAGAGGTGATTTGTTATGTCAGCTTACTGTGAAATTTGTAAGAAGGGCGCAATGTCGGGAATGAACGTGAGCCACTCGCACTTGAAGACTAAACGCAAGTGGAAGCCGAACATTCAGCGCGTGCGTGCCGTAGTCGACGGAAAAATTCAGCGCGTCAACGTTTGCACTCGTTGCCTGCGTTCCGGCAAAATTCAACGTGCGATCTAATCGCAATTGACTTCAGACTAAATCAAAAGCTCCTCAACCACACGGCGAGGAGCTTTTTCGTTGCGCACTATGCATCACGCATTGAAGAGCGTCGTCTATTTGTCGTCGCCCAAAAATTTGAGCGAACGACTCAACGAAACAAGTCATAATCGAAATCAATCGGTTGACTTAGGGAAGCGTGTTGATGTCGGTTTGAAAGAACGAGTTGACGATTTTACGAGTTGACGGTTGACGGGCTTGCGTGCTGTCGTGACGAATTTATACAGTCAGACAACGTGGCGAACGCGTCGGACTCATCATGGTGCTTTTATATCACGCAAAAGCGAACGTTGTGCAGCCTCTTAGTTCATCTGCACCTGAACCGACTCCGCCGATCAATGCGTAATGCATAGCGCGCAATTTGTATTCAGTTTCTGTCGACGTAGTCTTCGATAACTTCAAGCGCGGTTGCGTGCGCGTCGAAGGGCAATTCATAATCAACGGTCGTCGAAATCAACGCGGCGTCAATCGCATTGGAAACAGAATCGGCTTTCGTCTGCAATTTGCCGATAATTTCGCGGACACGGTTGCGGTCAAAGTCAATCGTCTTTACGCGCTCAATGTCGTAGCGATAAGTTGTCTGGTTGCCTTCTTTGTTGAAGACGTAGCCGACGCCCGCATTTTTTTCGACGAGACTGGAGCTTTTGTATTGCCGCAAGTCGCGAAGTTTTTCAATCGTAAGATGGCGTTTCTTATTCACGTCAACGGCACTGTCCAAATCAAATTTCATGGAGCTTTTGGCGGCGTGAATGGCTTTGGCAATTTTCTCGCGCTCGTCAATCAACATCAACATGAAATCGATAACTGAATCGGTCGGAAATTTGCCGTCGACGACAATGTTAATCCTTTCGTCGGGCTGACCTTCCGCCGCCTTTGAACGAAAATGTTTTTCGGTGACGGTGATAAAATTTTTCTCGTTGTCAAGGTAGTCCGACACGAAGTTGAAAAGATTTTCGATTTTATTTTGCGCCTGGAACGCTTCCTTCAAATTCACGGCTGTCACTCCCAAAAATTTTTTCCCGCCAATTAAATCACAAATCGCGACCGTTGACAACAAAAAAATTAACCGACAAGAAAATTTCCTGCCGGTCGTTTTAACAATGTGGAATGAGGAATTAGGAATGTGGAATGAAAAAAATAATTCCTAATTCCTAATTCCTAATTCCTAATTCCTAATTATTTCATGCCTGCTTGAGCCGCAACTTCCGCCGCAAAATCAGTTTCTTTCTTCTCGATGCCTTCGCCGAGCTGCCAACGCGTGAAACGCAAAACTTTTTCGCCGCCGAGAATGTCTTTAACGGTCTTTTCGTTGTCTTTAACGAAAATCTGTTCGACGAGGCAGACTTCTTTGTAAAATTTGTTGATGCGTCCGAGAACCATCTTTTCAACGATTTTTTCGGGCTTGCCTTCTTCCAGAGCCTGCTTGCGGAGAACTTCTTTTTCGTGTTCAAGTTCGGATGCGTCGACGCCTGCGCGATCAACGGCAATCGGATTAGCCGCCGCGATTTGCATTGCGACATCTTTGCCGAGTTCATCAGTGCCGCCGGTCATTTCGACAAGCACGCCGATTTTGCCGCCCATGTGAATGTAAGTCGTGAGCTTGCCTTCAGTCTCGTATGTGACAAAGCGACGAATCGAAATTTTTTCGCCGATGGTCGCAGTTGCTTCCGTGACGAGGTCTGAAACTTTTTTGCCGCCGATAACGCTGTCGTTGAGCGCGTCGAGGTCTGCAGGTTTGGTCGCCGCAATGTGTTCGATGATTTGTTTTTCCAACGCGCGGAAATTTTCGTTGTTCGCCGTGAAGTCGGTTTCGCAGTTGACTTCGAGCAGGACGCCGGTTTTTCCGTCAGCAGAAATGTAAGCCGCGACAGCACCTTCAGCCGCAATGCGCCCGGATTTTTTCGCCGCCTTGGCAATTCCTTTTTCGCGCAACCAATCGATAGCCTTTTGCATGTCGCCTTCGGTCGCCGTCAAAGCTTTTTTGCAATCCATCATACCTGCGCCGGTTCTCTCGCGCAATTCTTTAACAGCACTAGCACTAATAGCCATTTATAAAAATCTCCTTGTCATTTTTGTTCAGCGGTTAGGTGTTAGCTGTTAGCTGTTAGTCGTTAGCTGTTAGTCGTTAG
>CAMNPA010000201.1 GCA_946547205.1 uncultured Selenomonadales bacterium
ATCCCGAACAGCTTTGGGAAACGACAATGGATCCGATGACGCGCACAATGCTCCGCGTGGAAGTCAACGACGCTGTGGAAGCCGATGAACTGTTCACAATTCTAATGGGCGACCAAGTTGCGCCGCGCAGACAATTCATTGAGGAGAACGCATTGCTCGTGAAAAACCTTGACATTTGATTTAGAGGCGAATTGCGATGAAAATTTTTAAAACGGGAGCACTCTGCGCAGCTTTGCTCTTTGCATTGTCGGGAAGTGCGGCGGCGGAATCAACCGTCGTTAAAATTCCGCAAAAAATGGATAACGGCGAGACAGTCGAGGTTTATTATCGCAAAGGACAACCGATAACCGCAGACAGAGTTCGTGCCGGCGAATTCAAAACCGAAACGATGATTCTTAAAGCCGAACGATTCGCCGCGAAGGTGCAATGCCTTTAACCTGCGATATTCTCTTTGAAAAGGATGTTCCCGTGAAATTGCGCGACGGCACAATTATTTACACGGATATTTTCCGTCCCGTAGACGATGCCAAACATCCCGCGATAATGGCGTGGAGTCCTTACGGCAAGGAAATCGGCGGACAATGGCTTGATGACGTTCCAAATCGTTCGGGCGTTCCTTTGAATGCCACTTCCGATTTGCAAAAATTCGAGGCGGCAGACCCTGCTTATTGGGTGGCGCACGGCTACGTTATCATAAATCCCGACAGTCGCGGCGCATACAATTCGGAAGGCAATTTAAATTATTGGGGCAGTCAAAACGCATTGGACGGCTATGATACGATTGAATGGGCAGCTAAACAATCTTGGAGCAACGGAAAAATCGGCATGAGCGGAAATTCTTGGTTGACGGTTTCTCAATGGTTTATCGCGGGCGAACAACCGCCGCATCTTGCCGCAATCGCTCCTTGGGAAGGATTCGTTGATCATTTCAGAGAGACTGCCAATCGCGGCGGCATTCCCAATCCCGTTTTCCCCGAAGCGATTTTCGACACCTTCACGAGCAAAAATTTGATTGAAGATCAGCCGCGCATGATTGTTACGCACACGCTCCTTGACGCTTACTGGAAAGATAAAATTGCCAAACTTCACAACATAAATATTCCCGCTTACGTTGTCGCGAGCTACACAAATCCGGTTCACACTCACGGCACGTTCAAAGGTTTTCGCGACATTCCTTCCAAAAACAAATGGCTCCGCGTTCACAACACTAACGAATGGTTTGATTATTATCAATCGGAAAATGTTGAGGACTTGAGGAAATTTTTCGACCGCTATCTTAACGACGAGCAAAACGGTTGGGAAAATACGCCGCGAGTGAGAATTTCTGTGCTTGATCCCGGTCATGAAGACGTAATCAATCGTGTAGAAAATGAATTCCCTTTGGCGCGAACGAAATATCGGAAGTTGTTTCTTCAGAGCGACAACAAACTTTCCGATAAGCCGCAAAAAATTTCCGCGACTGCGAGCTACGATGTTTCATCAGAAAATCCACGTGAAACTTTCACCTTGACTTTCGATAAGGATACGGAATTGACGGGTTACATGAGCTTGCACGCTTATGTTGAGGCGGACGGCTCGGACGATATGGAGTTGCATGTCACGGTTGAAAAATTGGATGCGCAAGGAAATCGCATTCCCGACAAAATGACGGAGCAACCGATTCAAGCTGAAGGATATTTGAGAGTATCGCAACGAGCTTTGGAAAAAAATTTGTCGACGCCTTTCGAGCTTGTGCTCAAACATGAACGGGAAGATTTATTGCAGACAGGACAAGTTGTGCCGGTCGACATTGCGATTTGGCCCATGGGCATGATTTATCACGCGGGAGAAAAATTATGTTTGACGATTGAGGCTTATCGTCCGCCGTCGATTAATTCAATTCCTCAATTCGGTTCGGCGAAAATCACAATTCCCAAAAACGGCTACACTTACAATCCGAATGATAAAGTTGAGATGAGAACCGTCGGCGGCAATGCGACGTTCGTGCCATATCCCGAAGATGTCATTACTCCGCCGCCTTCGCGAAATAAGGGACGGCATGTAATTCATTTCGGTGGCAAGTATAAAAGCTTTTTGCTCGTCCCGGAAATTCCTGCGAAAAAATAATTCTTGACGAGTCGCACATTCGCACGTTGCCGTTAACGTTTTTTTCTCCGCGTGGAAGCCGATGAACTGTTCACAATTCTAATAGGCGACCAAGTTGCGCCGCGCAGACAATTCATTGAGGAAAACGCATTGCTCGTGAAAAACCTTGACATTTGAGGTGAGACTATGGAACTCGGAGTAATTTTTCTAATTTGGCTTGCCGTCACGATTATCGATAACCTTGCCAAACGGAAGAGACGCATTCCGCCACAAAATCAATCGCCGGACTTCGACATACCGACGCTTGCGAACGACCCGAACATTCCCGGCAAAGAGATACCGATTTTTATCGAGAGCCCGACTCAAGCCGAAGTCCGTCCGCGAAATTCATCGCCGCGCCCAAAAAAAATAGTCGAGCAACGTTCGGAGGCTGAAGAACGTAACGAACTCAACCTGCCCTTGACGCCGTCGACCGTGATGGACGCGTTTGTTATGAGCGAAATTTTAGGCAAGCCCAAAGCTTTGCGCAAAAGATTTTGACGACAACTTGACCTGCAGTGAATCAGAATTCGTTGCAGGTCATTTTTATTGGCGGACGTTTACGCGTTGAAAATTCCGTCGTCGAGCGCGGAAAGAATTTTAACGTCCGTGTCCCAAAGATAATCGAGAGCCGCAAGCGTCGACATTTCGCGCGTCGTGATGAAGTGTGTGCCCTGTCGAAGTGCCGCCGCTGAAAAATTTTCGTCGTGCTTGAACGTGAGGATATTTTTATCGTCAGCAACCGCCGTCGTCAAAGCTTTGGCGTTCTCGTCAGACGTGTCCTTGTCGATCCAAATGACGAGCGCGGCGTTTTGTAACTTTGCTTGGCGAAAATCTTTGATGACCTTTGACCAGAGCGGCTCGTTTGCTTGAAAGTCAGGGATAAAGTGATAAACACGATCGCCTTGCGCAATGGATTCTTTGAGCGTCCGGCTGATTTCATCGTCAGGATATTCTTCAAGGTCGGGCGAGTAATGAGCTTCCAAAAATTTTTCAACGTCTCCCATCAATAATCGATTGTCGGCGATTTTTTCAAGCGACCAATTCCACCATTTGACGGCGAGAAATTTTTTAATCGTCTCTACGTCGAAACGATACTTCACGACACGCGCAGGATTGCCGACCGCGATTGCGTAAGGCGGAATATTTTTGGCGACGACAGCTTTTGCGCCGATGACTGCACCGTTGCCGATTTTCACGCCGCCTCTAATCGTGACGCCACGTCCAATCCAAACATCGTGTCCGAAAATAACTTGACGAAAATACGGAGTCATTTCTTGGAAACAAAATTAAAGCGTGGAAGTCCGAAAAGTTTTCTAGAATGAGCATTGAATGGATAGGTTGAAACGTTGTAATAGTTATGATTGCCGCCGATGGAAAAATAAATTTCATTTGCGACAGAACACCAACGACCGCCCAAAACGTGCATCTTTCCGAATCCAAGAGGAAGATCGAAGGTATCGGTGTAGGAGCCTCTGCCAAGCGTAACAATATTTTCGTCGCCTCTGTTATTGCAGTTGTGGAAAAGTTTTTCGTCATTGGGCGACCAAGTCATTTTAAAAGCCATAA
>CAMNPA010000202.1 GCA_946547205.1 uncultured Selenomonadales bacterium
TTTTGCGTCGTCACAAATTTTTTTCAGCGCGTCGAACAAAGTTGATTGTTCGGCTTGAAATGCGACTTCCTTGGCGAGCGTCGGACTGATTCGCGACAAAATTTCTTCCGCGTCTGCTGCCGGCTTTGAAATTTTTGCGTCGTCACAAATTTTTTTCAGCGCGTCGAGCAAAGTTGATTGTTCAACTTGAAATGCGACTTCCTTGGCGAGCGTCGGGCTGAAACCTTGACACGAATTTAAAATCGCCTTGTCGAGCCTCAACGTCCCGTCGAGTTTGATTCGCGACAAAATTTCTTCCACGTCGCAAGAGAAAATGTCGAGCTTATCTTGAGCAGGCGGCAGTTGATAAATTTGATTCGGCAAAACTGTTCGCACGCGGCTTGAGTTCGTTCCGATTTTTTTCAGCGCGTCGACGATTAGCCCGTCGTGAATCAGAATCAAGTTGCTGTATTTGCCGATGAGTTCCGCCGCGAGTGTGAACGTCTGAATTTTTCCGCCGGCACCGATTGAATCAACGTCGATGAAAATTATTCGGTCGAGTTCGTGTTGACGTATCGCCGCGATTCTTCCGTTCTCCAAATTTTTTCTCAAGACCATGCAAAAAGTTGGCGGCTCCGGCAAATTTTCGGGCGTCTTTGTCAGCAAATGCAACGACGGATTTTGCGGCGCGAGCGAGATTCTCAAAAGGAACGTCTTGCCCGGTTGACGGATTGTCAGCGTCAAATTGGCTTTGTTCTGTTGCGTGATTTTGTCGACGCGCCCGCCGATTAGTGCCGCCGAAAGTTCGATTGTCAACGGACGCATTGAGAAGCCGTCCAAGTTCAATGTAATCATCTCCGAATTTAAAATCACGCGCATTATAACATGCAGAAAAAAATATTTCCAAAAGCAACGTGACGTTGTATAATCAGCGGCGAAAAAATTTTTGGGAGGCAAAAGATTTTGAAGATGAACGGAGCGCGAGCTTTACTTGAGAGCTTGAAGAATGAGGGCGTCGAATTGGTTTTCGGCTATCCCGGCGGCGTCGTGCTGAAACTTTACGACGAGATTTACAAGATGAATTTCCCGAACATTTTGACCGGTCACGAGCAAGGCGCAGTTCACGCGGCTGACGGTTATGCACGGGCGAGCGGCAAAGTCGGCGTCGTCATTGCGACATCGGGACCCGGTGCGGCGAATTTGATAACCGGCATCGCAACGGCGAACATGGATTCAATTCCGCTGGTCTGCATCACGGGACAAGTTGCCAATCCCGCAATCGGCAAGGACTCGTTTCAAGAAGTCGACGTTTGCGGAATCACCACGCCGATAACCAAACACAACTATCTTGTTAAAGACGTGAATGAGCTGCCGCGCGTCGTCAAGGAAGCGTTTTTCATTGCCAAGACAGGTCGTCCCGGCCCGGTGTCGATTGACATTGCCGCCGACGTTTTCAACACGGAGATTGACTTTGAATATCCCGCCGAAATAAATCTGCGCGGCTACAGCGGCAAAAATCCCGTCGAAAATTCTGCGGTTGATGATGTCGTCAAGGCGATTGAAGATTGTCAACGCCCGTTAATTTTCTGCGGCGGCGGCGTCACGAGTTCAGATACGTCCGAAGAGTTGCGCAAGATTGTAAAATTGCTCGGCTGCCCGTCGACTTCAACGCTCATGGGGCTCGGCTGCATTGACGCTGACACTGACGGCTTTTTGGGATTTGCGGGAATGCACGGCTCTTACGGCGCGAACATGGCGATTCAAAGTTGCGACTTGCTGATTTGTATCGGAATGCGTTTCAGCGACAGAGTGACCGGGCGCGTGAAAGATTTTGCTCCGAATGCGAAGATTGTCCACTTTGAATTGGATCCCGCCGAAATAAATAAAAATGTTGCCGCCGATTTGAAAGTGCTCGGTGATTTGCGTCAATCGCTGCCGTTGTTCAGAGGCAAGCTCGACGCGTCGTTGATAAACTTTGCCGAAAAATTTTCTGCGTGGAAAGTTCAAGCCGTCGAAAAAGGTTTGGAACATCCTTTCACGTGGCAAGACGAAGGCGACGAAATTAAGCCTGGCGCACTTATCAGCAAAATCAGCAGTCTCTGCGGCGACAACACAATCGCAGTCACGGACGTCGGTCAACATCAAATGTGGGCGGCTCAATTTTTCAAGGCGCGTAAGCCTCGACAATTTCTCACGAGCGGCGGACTTGGAACTATGGGCTTCGGACTTCCGGCGGCTATGGGCGCGAAACTCGCTTGTCCCGATAAACACGTTGTACTTTTCACCGGCGACGGCTCAATCATGATGAACATTCAAGAGCTCGCCACGCTTGCTGACCACGACATTGACGTTAAGATTGTCATCGTGCACAATTTTATTCTCGGCATGGTCGGGCAATGGCAACGTTTATTTTACAATCATCACTACTCGGCGTCGGAGCTCAAATGTAAGCGCGACTTCGTGAAAATTGCCAACGCGATGGGCTTGCGCGGTTATCGGCTGACCAAGGCGGACGAATTGGACGATGAGCTTGTTGAAATCATGTTCTCGAAAGGCGCGGCGGTCATTGATGTTTTGGTGCCCGAAGAAGAAAATGTTCTGCCAATGGTGCCCGGCGGCAAACGTCTCGATCAAATGGTTTTGGGCAACTGAAAATTTTTCGGACAAAAAAATAAGCACCCGTTACGGTGCTTGCGAATGTCCGATTAACTTCCGAGTTTATTTCAGTGCGACGCCAACGCGGCTGTCCATCATGTACGGCAAAGTAATTGCAACGCCTTTCATGCTGTCGAGCGGATACGGCAGAGCGTTACCGTCTTGGTCGTAAGTGCCGACAACCCAGAAAAGTGCATCGACTTGACCGGAAGAAAGTGCGGCACCGCGAGCGTCGGAGCTGATTGAGACGAGTTCAAAATTTTTGTTGATACGTTTGCCAAGTTCGCTAAGGAACGCGACGTTAAAGCCTGCAGGAGTTCCGTTGGCAAGAATGCAGTCCATGCCGGGCATATCGCCGGTGACAGCAACTTTGAGCGTGTCCGCGCCGTCAATTTTGGGAATTTCGACTTCTGCGGGATCTTCCTTCACGTTGCGGATTTGTTCTTCGACGAGTTTGGCAAGCGTGCCGTCAGAGCGCATGGCGGTGATTGCGTCGTTAATTTCTTTGACGGTAGCGGCATTTTTCTCTTCCATTGCCATTGAGTAGCCGAGAATCGGTTTGAAGTTGTTGTCGATGATTTTAACGTCGTCATTGCGCGCCACGATGTAATTGGCAACTTCCTTGCTTGTCACGAAATGACCGATTTGTTTGGCTTTGAGCGCGGAGAGCATTGAATTGAGATCGTTGTAGAAAACGACCGTGCGCGGAGCGGTGTAACTTGCGGGCTGACCTTCAACTTCAGCGACGCTTTGAGTCCAGCGTTTGTAGCCTTCCTCGTCAAGACCGATTGGCATGAGCACGCCGACTTTGTCCGCATCAGACTCTTGAGCCGCAGGAGCTTCCGGTTTATCAGCAGCAGGTTTATCACCGCCGCCGCCGCATCCCGCGAAAGTCAACATTACAATAAGTGCCAAAAGTACTCCGAATAACCTCTTCATAATGAACCTCCTTTGATAGATTGTTAATGCCTGTCAAAGATTGACTGCCGCTATTATACAGGGCGTTTACCGAATTTTCAATACGATTTAGGGA
>CAMNPA010000203.1 GCA_946547205.1 uncultured Selenomonadales bacterium
TACATGTCCGTCCACTCGAAATTTTCGCCGTCCGCCGCGTGCAAAAGATTTTCTTCGACGCTGCCAAGTTCGCCCAACGCTTTAAACCATAATTTAGCGTGTTCTTTCTCGTTTTCGGCAGTTTTCAAAAAGAGCGCGGCGATTTGCTCGTAACCGTTCTTCTTCGCAACGGACGCATAGTAAGTGTATTTGTTGCGAGCTTGACTTTCGCCCGCGAACGCTTCTTGAAGATTTTTTTCGGTCTTGGTGCCGGCATATTTATTTTTCGGCGCGGGAGCTTCGGGAGCCTCGACGACCTTTTCAAAATCGGTTGACGGGTGTTTGCACAGCGGACAAATATCCGGCGGAGCGTCGCCTTCGTGCACGTAGCCGCAAATTCTGCAAATCCATTTGGTCTTGCCCGCAGCTTTGACGGCAGGTTTCGGCTTGATGTGCGATTGATAGAAATTGTAAGTCGTCGAAGGAACGTCGGAGAATTTTTCCATGTCGACGACTTCCGCGATGAAAATGCTGTGCGTGTCAAGTTCGACCTGCTGAATCACATTCGCGCTGATGAAAGAGTTCGTGCCTTCCGTGATTGCAAGCGTGCCGTTCGCCGTGCGTTGAACTTTGTCGAAGTCCGCGAATTTGTCGACGTTGCGACCGCTTTGGAAGCCGAAACGTTTAAATAAATCGAAAGTAGCTGCCTCGCTGATGATTGACGCGGTGAATTTTTTCGTCTTGGCGATGATGTCGTGCGTGTAGTTGGATTTGTTGACGGCGATTGAAATTCTGTCCTTGCTGACGGGCGCGGCGGTTACCTGCGTCACGGTGTTGATAATGCAAGCGTTGTCCTTCGTGCCGTCGTTCGCGCTCAGAACGAACAAGCCGTATTGAACGTTGAATAAAACTTTGCTGTCCATTTACGTCACCTCTCCTAAAATTTCGTTCATGATAGCAAAAAAAATCCTTCGCCGCAAGTTTATTTATCAACAGTCTTTAGTTGCGCCGTACCTGATAAAATTTCAATACGTCGCGAATTTTTTCGGTGGAGACGCAAGAGATGTCCTCGTCGGAAAATTTATTCGCCGCAATGATTTGTTCAATCTCGGAGCGTTCGTCGTTGCTCAGTGACAAAAATTTTTCACGCCACTTTGCCGCAAGATTGTCTTCATAACGCGCACGATAGATGATAAAAGTTTCGGGCATGTAAAGCAGCTCGTGAAACTCGTCAAGATTTTTTCCAAACGCCTTCTCAAAAAATTTTCGTCCGCGTCCGACTTTGCCTTTCGTTGCATTGATTATCGCTTGAATCGCCCGAATGAATTTGCGCGTCCAGTGCTTGCCGATATAATCGCGGTTGCTGAAATACTCCGGCGCGTCAATCGGACAATACTTCATCGGGAACGAATAAATTGAAACGTTAAGCTCCTCGCACAGCTCGATATTTATTCGCAGACGATTATACAAGTCGTCGGGCGTGTCCGTGAAATTGTACAGCAGATAATTCGACAAGTCGTTCACGCCGTATTTTGCCGCAAGTCGAATTGCTCGCTCGTAAATGTCGCGCTGCTCAATGTGGTCAAAGGCGATACGCATCGGGTGCAAATTCAATTCGGCAAGCCGCGACATTTTGTGTTCATCAAGCAACCGCGCATCAAGTCCTTGATTGAAGTCAACGTAGCGCGTCAAAAGTTTACGCTTGAAATATTTCTCGAACAGCGGGCGCACGAAGTCATCAAGCTCAAAAATTTTTTCGGTGGACGCACTCGACACGCTAAGCAAAAATTTTTCTTCACGCCGCATGTAAAGTTCGCCTGCCAAATGTTCGGGCAATTTCTTTTCCAGCTCGTCGTAAAGTTGAATCATCTTCCGCAGATAAGCTCGGTCGTTGAAGCCTTCGCGCAAATTTTTCAGTGCAACAAAATATTCGTCGGGCGGCAAATACGTCGCGCCCTTCGCAAAGCCGCAAGCTTTAATCTCGTCAATAATCTCGTCGAACTTCGCGGACGCCAGGACGTTGTTATCCATGAGCAAAAGATTTCTTTTCGCGCCGAATTGAACTTCCGTTTGATTGAGTTGAGCAAAAATTTTTTCGTGAGCTTTGTATTCGGGCTCAAGCTTGCTCACCGCGCAGAAAGAACATTTGCGAATACAACCGCGCGTCGTGTAGGTCAAATATGCATCGGCGGCAGGATATTTATAGTCGATTTCGTCAAGGATTGAGTAATCGGGCGGCAACGTGTCAATAATCGTGTCGTCGGTCTTGCCGAGATCTCCGGGCTTGTCGAGCAGTCCTTCATGCGGTTTAATGCCCGTCGCCTTCTCAAAAAATTTCGGGACAAGAGTCGCTGCCACTCCGCCAACGAAAATTTTTCCGTCGCGAGCCAGAAATTTTTTCGCGCTGTTGATTGTGCGAACCGTCTCATCGAAAAAGAACGTGAACAACGAGTTGACGCAAATTATATCGAACGTCGGGAAGTCTTCCGCCTTGAAACGTCGATGAAGTTTTTTCAGCGCGTATTCGTAGAAACAATTTTCTTCGCGCAGATTCGGCACGGCGTCAAGTAAAAAATCTTTACCTGTACGAATGAATTCTGCCAAAATTTTTTCGTCGCGTCCAAATTTTTCGGCGGCGTTATTCACTTGCGGCGCAAAGAGATTTTGGCTGTCGACGTTGCCGGAAAAAAATTCCTCAAGCAACAGCTGCGCGGCGAAGTGTTTCAAGTTGCCTTTATAAAAGCGCACGTCGTCCTTGCACACTTGCCGAAAGTAGGTTGCCAACTTCATCAGATTCAACGGAACGTATTTATTTTTATAGTTCGGCTCCAAGAGCAGAACTCGGCGGCTCATTTGGCGAGCTCCTCTTTGAGCTTGTCGAGAAGTTTTTCGCCCGCGAGTTTTGGATTGGCAAGAATAATTTCGTAAATTTCTTCGTAAAGCTTGGTTGTTTCTTTAGACCAATGTTTTAATGGCAATATGGGGGGGGGGTAGAATTAAAATCCGGTTCAAGCAATTCAACTGTTCTATCGATTTGTTCAAAAACTTGCGAGAAGATTGTAGGCGGATTTGCTTTGGCAGCTTTGCGTTCGTCGTTAATAAAATTTTCCTGTTCCTCTGCTTTGTCCAAAAGTTTGTTCAGCTCTGCGTCGTGTTCGGCTCTGTGAGTTTTTTGATATGCAGGCGTATGAGCTTCGATTTTTCGCATGAAAATTTCGGGCTGATTTATCGCTTGAAAAGCACTTCTGACATCCGAGGCATAACGATAGAGTTTATAGAGCTCCTCAAAATAATCTCTTAGCTTTGTCTCAAAAAGTTTAAGCGCGTCGTTGTCGGCAAAGTAATCGCGCTGAGAATTCGGCTTTAATCTTACATCGACAGCATGAACTTCACCGATAAAATAGGTCGTGCCGCGATCTTCGCTGAACAGTTTCCGATCTTGAAATATTTTTTCATCGCCGATTTGAATATTCTTTTGACGCAGTCGAATGCAACGCATGGGATTTGGATTTGTCTTGGTTTGCTGGATAATGCCCTTGAACTGCGATAGACCAATCCAGCTCCACGCGATTAATTTTTCTCCGTCGTAAAAGTCGCGGAACTCCACGCCAAAAATTTTATCTGCGCCGTTTTTGGTCGTGAAAGTGTCCCTGTAATTTTTGAC
>CAMNPA010000204.1 GCA_946547205.1 uncultured Selenomonadales bacterium
TGTATTCGATTTTGCCGTGCCACGTAACTTTATCGTGATATTTCCACATCTCATTGACGCGTTTTTCAAGAACGCCGAGTTGCTCCAATTCGGGACGGAACTCTTCCACGAGACGATCGAGGTCAGCTTTGCTTGCGTGCTGATGAACGACGCCGTCGCGATTGTCAACGTTGATGCCCGATTCTGCCGCAAAATTCGCGTCGGTGCGAGCAAGAGCTTTGGCAATCATCTGCGCCATTTCGTAACGTGTGATAGTTCGTTCGCCGCGATAAGTTGCGTCGCCGTAACCTTCGATAACGCCTTCCTGTGCAAGAGACGTGACTGCCTGATATGCCCAGTGACCTGCCGGAACGTCGCTGAACGGATTCATTGCCGCAAAGGACGTGGAACTTGCTCCGACGACTACTGCCGCCGCAAGAGCCGCTGCTACAGATTTTTTCATGGTTAATTGCCTCCTTGTTCGAGCTTTGGAAGCTGTTCGGATTTGAGTGACCGTGTTTCCTCAAATGAATTCACTTCTCAATTACTCGTCAATTCGGCGCAATGATAGCGCAACGCTCCGAGCCTGTCAAGCTTTTTGATAACAAATTTCAGTTGATATCATCGGCAACGAACTCGCTCAAATTTCTGTCAGTGGCAACGAAAAAGCCTCTCCCGCCATTTGACGAAAGAGGCTTGAATTTTCTTTTAGATTAAGCTTTGGAATTGTTCCGCCGCTGATTGAAAGTGTCGGCTTAGAAGAAGAATTCGACACGACCGAAGAGACGTTCTGCGTCGCCGCGACCTTCAATGTATTTGCCCTTGAAGTATTTGGCGAGGAAGACGACTCTGTCCATCGGAGCCCAAGATGCGCCTGCGACAATACCTTTGGTGCCCGCGAAAGCATCGTCCCAGTTGATTGCGCAAAGTGACGCGTTGGAGCCGAGTTTCTTGTAGCCGGCCCAGACAGCCCATTGACCTTTGTGAGTGTTCTGGTTGCCGCCGCCGTAGAGATCGCCGTATTTGACGAGAGCTTGCCAGGAACTCTTTTCGATGTCTGCCTCGGTGTTATTTGCATAAGCACCCCAGACTTGACCTTTGCCGATTCTGTAACCTGCGTTCACAGACCAGATTTTAGCTTTGTTGGTTTCGCCGTTGTTGCTGTAATAAGTTTCGCCGTTCGGGCCTTTGCCCATGAAGTCATCGTCTTTGATGTGATAGTAGCCCGCGCCGCCGAAGAGACCTTTGCCGCGATCATACTGAATGTTGACTGCCCAGAAGCTGGAAGGATCAGTGCCTGCGCCGCCGTAAGAGCCGTTGTGGAAGGATTTTTGACCTTTGTTGGCGTCTTGACGACCATCCCAATAACCTGCATGTCTGGTGGAACCGATAACTTTGCTCTCGTTGAGGCGACCGCCGAAAATCGTAGCTTTGAAGCCTTTTGCGAAGTTGCCGAAGCTGATTTCGCCGCCGGTGTATTCAGTATCCCAGACGATACCGTCTTCATTGGTGTACAACGGTTGACGACCGACTTTGACTTGGAAGTTCTTGTAATCGCCCTGTGCCCAGCCACGTTCCAGAGTGAAACCGCTGTTAATGCTGTCGCGGCTCAAGTCAGCATGTGCATCAATACGAGCGCGGAGTGTCCAGAGGCTCTTGTACTTCGTGACAGCTCTCTTTTTCTCGCCGGTAACGGGATCTTCCATGAAGTGACCATTTTCCAAAGCAACCGTGCCGTTGGGATCTTCGACGCCGTTGACTACGACAACAGGCTCAAAACGGAAAATCCAGTCGTCCTGGTTAATCTTGTCTTTGCCTTTGGTGTCGGTACGGTCGGAACGCGCGCTCTTGTAGGTGTACTCAATTTTGCCCTGCCAAATGACTTGGTCGCTGTACTTCCACATCTCATTGACGCGTTTTTCAAGAACGCCGAGTTGCTCCAATTCGGGACGGAACTCTTCCACGAGACGATCGAGGTCAGCTTTGGTTGCGTGCTGATGAACAACACCGTCGCGATTGCCGGGATTGATGCCCGATTCTGCCGCAAAACTCGAATCTGTTTTAGCCAAAGCCTTTGCAATCATCTGCGCCATTTCGTAACGGGTGATTGTGCGTTCGCCGCGATAAGTTGCGTCGCCGTAACCTTCGATAACGCCTTCCTGTGCAAGAGACGTGACTGCCTGATATGCCCAGTGACCTGCCGGAACGTCGCTGAACGGATTCATTGCCGCAAAGGACGTGGAACTTGCTCCGACGACTACTGCCGCCGCAAGAGCTGCTGCTACTGACTTCTTCATTTTGAACATCCTCCTTAAAGATGCCGCTGAAAGAAATTTTACGATTGACTTTCGCGACTCGGCTTGGAAGACTGTTCAAATTTTGAGTGGCCGTGTTTCCTCAAATGACTCTGCTTCGTTGCCTTGCCTCTTAAGTCGCCGCAATAATAACGCAGAAATTTTTGGTTGTCAACAAGTTGGCAAAAAAATTTTTATCTTTCGTTTCATGATTCTTTCATGTTATAATACAAGTTTTTTTACAGGTAGCTTTCATGTTGAGCTTGTGAAAGTCTTCGCGAAGCAAAAAGCCTCCGATTGCTCGGAGACTGTGATTGCGGTATGAATTGAACATGAAGATTTATTCGTTTTTTAATGTGACGGTTGCAAGCGCGGCAACTTTATCCTCGTCCTTGGTTTTCATCAGAATGACGCCTTGAGTGTTGCGCCCGATTGAGCGAATGTCATCAACGCTGGTACGGAAAACAATTCCTTCCGTCGTTATCAAAAGGAGTTCTTGATCGGGAGTGACGACTTTAATGCCGACAACTTCGCCGGTCTTTTCGGTGACTTTCATGTTGACGAGACCTTTGCCGCCGCGACCTTGCGGACGATAAGCATCAGTAGGCGTGCGTTTGCCGATACCTTCTTCGCTGACAGTCAAGACTTCCGCGCCACGACGCAACTTGTCCATGCCGATAACGCGATCGCCTTTTTGCAGACGAATTCCGACGACGCCGCGAGCATTTCTGCCCATCGAACGAACTTCTTCTTCCGCGAATGAAATTGCCAAACCTTTAGCCGTGCCGAGAATTATGTAACGTTCGCCTTCCGTGAATTTGACGCCGATAAGCTCATCGTCCTTGTCGAGTTTGATTGCAACGACGCCGCGTTTTGTCATTGCGCTGAATTCTGACAGCTGCGTTTTCTTGACGATACCTTTTCTTGTCGCCATAAAAAGATAACGTGTCGGGTCGAAGTCGCGGACTTTAATCAGAGCGGTTATCGTCTCGTCGGATTCAATCTGCAGTAAATTGCTGATGTGAACGCCTTTTGCGGCGCGTCCCGATTCCGCGATTTGATAAGCCTTCAAGTGGAAAACTTTGCCTTTGTTCGTGAAGAAAAGGATTGTGTGATGAGTCGTCGTCACCAAAATTTTTTCGACAAAATCTTCCTCTTTGGTGCCCATGCCCGTTACGCCGATTCCGCCGCGTTTCTGCCGCTTGTAAGTGTCAAGGTCAATGCGTTTGACATAGCCGCCGTGCGTGAGCGTGACAACAATATCATCGTCGTTAATCAAGTCTTCAGCCTCGAAAGCTTGAAGTTCTTCGCCGACAATCTCCGTGCGCCGCTCGTCGTTGA
>CAMNPA010000205.1 GCA_946547205.1 uncultured Selenomonadales bacterium
TGGCGGGCTTAAACTGCGCAAGTTGTTCGTCAGTGAGTTCGGGACATTCCTCGTCGCAAATAATTTCATCGTCACTCATTTGTTTCAAAGCTTCGAGACGTTTTTTCTGCTCTTCGGTTAGAGGTTGCCCTTTACGTAAAATATACGTTATTGTTGCCATATCAGCTTGCTACTTTCCGTTTGCGCAGAGGATTAACGCGTTTGAATTGCGCAAGTTGTTCTTCGGTAAGTTTCGGGCAGTCTTCGTCGTAGACAATGTCGTCGTCGCTCATGTTTCGCAAGTATTCGAGTTCGGCTTTCTGCTCTTCAGTAAGCGGTTGACCTCTATGCAAAGTATAAGTCACTATTGCCATAATACTCTCTCCTTTCGTCTTTGTCGGCTCGCCTTGCCGAAATAATTCTCGTTTTGTCGCCGCGTTCGGTGTATATGACGAATAAAATATCATTCACTTTACCGATGATTTGCCACCTGTCTTCTTTATCCGAGTGTTCATAGTCAAACTTGATAATACAGTTTTCATCAAAAAATACATTCGCCGCCGTCTCGAAACTTATGTGGTGTTTGCGCTTGTTGATTCGATTTTTTTCTTCGTCCCACTCAAAGACGATATTGTTAATCGATGTGTTCATGATGTTTAATCCATTTCTTAGCCGCAACGATTTGCAAATCGACCTGCGCGGGAGATGTGCCGCCTTGAGAATTTCTGGCAGCAACGCAAGTTTCGGGCTTAATGGCGTCGTGAATGTCGGCGTCAAAGAGATTGGAAAAAGTTTTGAATTCGGCAAGCGTCAAATCTTTCAGATAAACGCCGCGCTCAATGCAATAGTGAACGAGTTTTCCTGCGACCGCGTGAGCTTGACGGAACGGCAGATTTTTTTTGACGAGATAGTCCGCCAAATCCGTTGCGTTTGAAAAATCTTCTTCGACTGCCCGGCGCATGTTGTCACGACGAATTTTCATGCCCGCGACGATTTGCGCGAAGACTGCCAACGAAAATTTCACGGTGTCGAGCGCGTCGAATACGCCTTCTTTGTCCTCTTGCAAGTCTTTGTTGTAAGCGAGCGGCAAGGCTTTGACAGTCGTAAGCAACGCCATCAAATGACCGATGACGCGTCCCGATTTTCCGCGCACAAGTTCCGGCACGTCGGGATTTTTTTTCTGCGGCATCATTGATGAGCCTGTGCAATGCGCGTCGTCAAGCTCAACGAATGAGAATTCGCGACTGCACCACAAAATTATTTCTTCGCTGAAACGTGACAGGTGCACCATCAAAATTGACGCCGCCGATAAAAATTCCAACAGATAATCTCTGTCGCTGACCGCGTCGAGGCTGTTTGAATAAATCGCGTTGAAATTTAATTCACGTGCGACAAATTCTCTGTCGATTGGAAACGTCGTGCCCGCCAATGCTCCTGCTCCCAACGGCATGATGTCCGCGCGTTGATAAACTCCGCCGAATCTGTCGAAGTCTCTTTGCAGCATCGAGAAATACGCCATTAGATGATGAGCAAACAAAATCGGTTGAGCGCGTTGCAAATGCGTATAGCCCGGAAAAATCACGTCACGATTTTTTTCGGCGGCATTGACAAGCTCCGTCTGCAATTCGACAATCAAACGCTGAATCTCTCGGACTTGTCGGCGAATGTAAAGGTGCGTGTCGAGTGCGACTTGGTCATTGCGACTGCGTGCCGTGTGAAGTCTGCCGCCTGCCGCGCCGATTGAATCCGTCAACGCCTTCTCAATGTTCATGTGAATATCTTCGAGCGCAACGCTGAATTCAAATTTGCCCGCGTCAATCTGCTCACGAATCGACTTCAAGCCCGCGCAGATTTTTTCGGCGTCGTCGTCGGAAATAATTTTTTGAGCCGCCAACATTTTCGCATGAGCCGTGGAGCCTTCGATGTCTTCGCGATACATGCGCTTATCAAAATCAATCGACGCCTGAAAGTCGTTAATCATTTCGTCGGTGGATTTTTCAAAACGTCCGCCCCACAAACGTGACGTTTGATCCAGCGGTCGCGCCGAATCGTTTTGATGATTCAAACGTTGAGACCGCGACGGAACGCAACGCTGCGCATTGCCAGCTTTTTGATTGTTAGCGTCGTTGTTCATTTCTTATTTACCAGTGCGCGAACTTTCAACGGCAAACCAAACAGATTGATAAAGCCCGTGCCGTCAGCTTGATTGTAAACGTCGTCGTGTTCAAATGTCACGAATTCTTTGCTGTAGAGCGAATACGGAGACTTGCTGCCCGCGCTGATGATGTTGCCCTTGTAAAGTTTGAGCTTAACGGTGCCCGTGACGGTCTTTTGAGTTTCGTCGACGAACGCCGCAAGAGATTCGCGCAGTTGACTGAACCACATGCCGTCATAAACAAGTTCGCCGTATTTAACCGCAACATGCTGTTTGAAATGGAACGTCGCGCGGTCGAGGCAGAGATATTCCAATTCGCGATGAGCATAGTAAAGAATTGAGCCGGCAGGATTTTCATAGACGCCGCGAGACTTCATGCCGACGAGACGATTTTCGCAGATGTCGACGATGCCGACGCCGTTGCGTGCGCCGATTTCGTTGAGCTTCGTGACGAGTTCAACCGCGCCGAGTTTTTCGCCGTTGACTTTGACGGGAATGCCTTTTTCAAATTCGATAACGACTTGTTCGGGAATATCGGGCGCATCTTCGGGCGCAACGCTAATCAAAAACATTTTATTTTGCGGAGCGTTCCACGGGTCTTCAAGGTCGGAGCCTTCGTGCGAAAGGTGCCAAATGTTTCTGTCCATGCTGTAAGTTTTATTCGCGGTCGGAATTGGAATGTCGTGAGCTTTGGCGTATTCGATTTCGGCTTCGCGGCTGTCGAGTTCCCATTCACGCCACGGAGCAATAATTTTCAATTCGGGAGCCAGAGCCTTGACGGTGAGTTCAAAGCGGACTTGATCGTTGCCTTTACCTGTCGCACCGTGAGCCACAGCGTCGCAACCTTCAGCCAATGCAACTTCAACGAGTTTTTTGGCGATAATCGGGCGTGCAAACGATGTGCCGAGCAAATATTTTTCTTCGTAAGTCGCGCCGGCTTTGAGCGTCGGGAAAACGTAATTCTCAATGAAATCGCGCGTGAGGTCGGCAATGACAACTTTCACCGCGCCGGATTTGAGAGCTTTATCGTGCACCGCGTCGAGTTCGTCGCCTTGACCGACGTCCGCGCAGACCGCCACGACTTCGCAGCCGTAATTTTCTTTGAGCCACGGAATGATAACGGAAGTATCGAGCCCGCCGCTGTATGCGAGTGCAACTTTTTTAACGCTGTCTTTCATTTGAATATCTCCTTTGTTTTAGTCGTTAGCTGTTAGCTATCAGTCGTTAGCTGTTAGTCGTTAGGAAAAAGCTAAAACCTAAAAGCTAAAACCTAAAAGCTCAAAGCTAATTCTACCTTCGCGGCTTGAGGTTGTCAATTTTTGCGGGCGGTGCTACAATCGGCGAGTATTTTAGAATTCGCAAAGAAAAATTTTTGATAAAGGAAATATCCATGGAAGATAATGCAATTTTATATGTTGTTATGCCCGCGTACAATGAAGCTAAAAATATTCGGCAAGTGATTCGCGATTGGT
>CAMNPA010000206.1 GCA_946547205.1 uncultured Selenomonadales bacterium
GCGTTGGCGTCTAACATGCTTAGCAGATAGCTTGCGGGAATTCCGATTATCGGTTTTTTCGGCGCGAGTGAATCGGGCAAACCGACTTCCGCACGTTCAATCGCCTCAAGTTGCGCTGATTCGTCAAATGCCTTCTGCAAAAGCTGTTCCTTCTCAAAAAGTTCCTGTTCAGCCTTCAGACGAGCCTTCAAACGTTTAAGCCGCAAATCCCAATAAGATTCTTCTTCGACGTGCCGAGAATCGCGCTTGTGAATCGCCGACATGTGCCCGCGAAAATCTTCCTTAGCCGCGCCGAATTGCATCACGTCATAGCGTCCGTAAGTGCCCGGGTAGCCGCAAAGATAATCGGGAAAGCTCAACTCTTCGCGCACGCTGTCGAGTACCCACGCTTCATAATCGGGATCGTTCTGCATTGCCGCAAAGCCGGCGTCCGAAATGACAACCGTAACTTCGTCGCGGTGCCGAGTGATGTTGCGCGGAATGTTGTGCAATTTGCCTTCGATGTAGTCTTTGTACTCGTCAAGCGTCATTTCCTGCGGAGAAATTTCTTTGAGCCCGTCGCGAATTTCGGAAAGAATCTCGTCGTAAGTCCGTTGCTTATGAAAATTTTCAACGCGTCGTTCCAAATGCTCCAGATAATTCACTGCGCCGCCGATAAAAACGTTGTCAAGGTGAATCTCTTTGCCGTTCATGCGAATCACTCCTTTGCAAGTTTATCGGCGTGAAAAAGTTCGCGCTTAAAGCAGACGGTTGCCGTTGTCGAAGTCGTACATTGATTCGGCGATGTCGATTATCTCGGCAAGCTCTTCGCGTTCGGAAAAAGTTTCCACGTTGCGATAAAAATTTTCGCGGTGCATGACGACCGACCGAATGAACGCCGCCGCATAATCCGCGAACATTCCTTCCGCGTCGAACATCTGCCAAAATTTTTTCACGCTGTCTTCCGTCGCAACGTCGTATTCGATGCGGTGAAGTATTCGCGATAAATCTGCGCGGACTTCGGGCGTGAACATTGACTTCAACAGCGCGAGTTCCGGCATTGAACGATTTGCACGCACCAGCCAAAATTCCGTCTGCAAGTCGTCGTCGAAGTTGTCGAATCCGCAAGTGATTAGCCGTTCCAAAATTTCGGGCGGCGAATTTTTTTTCAGCGGCAAAAGTTGCACTTCCTTATAAAACGACGCGTAGAGCAGCCGTTCAAATTCCGTGCGCGTGTAAAGTCTCGAAACGATTCCGCCGAATGCTCCGCGCATCAATTTTTCCAAAACTTTCCAGTGTCGAATGTTGCGGAAACTCGTCAACCAATAGCCCGTTTGCTTGAGAAATGTCGAAAAGCCCGCCGCGATGTCTTGCGGATTCGTCACGACTTCCAAAGTTAAATCGCCGATAATCACGTCGAAAAATTCTTCGTCAAACGGCAGACGTTCTTCGCGATAATCCAATCGGAAAGTTTTCACGTCGGGAAAGTCGGCGTCGTCCGTCGTGACAAAAAAAATTTCGGACGCCGGAAACTTCTCGCGCAACTCGTTAATGTAAGCCGCACTCTCGACGACCAAAATTTTCTCGAAAAAATCTTCGCCCGATATAAATTCCGTCAAGCTCGGTTTGATGTCTTCCATGTGCAAGCCTCCGATTTTTTTGCCGATTATATCACACGCGCCGAAAATTTTAATACACACAATCTGGGGACTGTTGGTAAATACTTGTTAAAATGAGCTGAAGCCCGGCGCACAAGGATGTGCGCCGCCGCCGACCGCGTCGCCGGATGCGACGATAGGCGGAAGACGCCCTTTCTTTTTGCTACTTTTTCTTTGGGCGCAGCAAAGAAAAAGTAGATCCTAAAAAAAATTAAAATCAATCACAAGCTAAATGCAATTTACCAACACGCCCTAATTGACGCGTAAAAATAAATTATGTATAATCCCGAAAGTGTTTGACGAATTCTGGAAAGGACGTGAACGCCATGTTCAAAAAATTTTCCGTCGCGATGATTGAGCCGGGCAATTAATTTCGATTGAGGTTTGAGCAATGGTAAGAAGACACATAGCAGGGCTTGACGCCTTACGAACGTTGGCGATTGTGCTCATAACGCTGTTCCATATCTTTCCGGAAATTTTCGTCGGCGGCTACATAGGCGTATGCTTGTTTCTGTTAATCACGGGCTTTCTTTTGGCTTACGGCAGCGCGTGCGATTACCTGTCGGAAAAATTCAGCGTGCGTCAATATTTTATAAAACGTCTGAAAAGATTGTATCCGCCGCTTTTGATTGTGATTCTCGTGACGGTCGGAATATATCATTTCCTTTTGCCGGGCGTATTGGAAGACAGCGGCAAAGAGATCGTCTCGATAATTCTCGGCTTCAACAACTGGTGGCAATTGGCAATGAACGCAGATTATTTCGCGCGCGTGGTCAATGCCTCGCCGTTCACGCACATGTGGTTTTTGGGCGTGGAAATAGAATTCGTCGTGCTCTGGCCGCTAATCTTCGGGCTGTGTGTCTTGCTGAAAAAATGGAACGTTCCGCTTGTGCTCTTGACGTTGGGCTTAATCTCGGCGTGCATGATGGCGTTTATGTCGTTTCAAGGCGTCGATATAAGCAGACTTTATTACGGCACGGACACGAGAATATTTGCCTGTCTGTTCGGCGGAGCAATGGCTCTGTGGTTCGTCAAGCAGGACGGCGAAATTTCCGACGACAAATTTTTAACGGGACGATACGGAATTTTATTCGCAGTCTTGCTCGTCCCGGTGCTGATTGCGACTTTTTTATTGCGCGGTCAATCGCCTGCTCTTTACGGCGGCGGAATGCAACTGTTGACGTTGATTTTCTGCCTCATGCTCCTTTCATTGACAGCTGACCCGAAATTAGGTAACCGCTTGGAAATTTCCGTCTTCAAATGGATTGGCGGACACAGTTACGAAATTTTTCTTTGGCAATATCCCGTACTGTTTTTCTTCCAACGCAAAGGCTGGCATGAGCTCGCATACGGAACTGCATTGGAAATTCTCGCGATTTTGATTTTGTCGGCGTGGTCAAAGGAAGTGCCGAATTTTATCTTCAAGCTCAAGTTGCCGTTTAGTGGCGAAGAACTTCAACGACGTTTGACACGATACGCTTTTGCCTCGGTGACAGTCTTTAGCGCGGTGATTATGTGCTTTGGAATGCGCGACGTTCTCGCATCAGACTTCGATCCGAATCACAAGCCGGGCTACAAGTTGAAAATGGAGCTCGAACAAAAACAGGCGGCATTGGCAAAAGCACAAGCTGAACGTGCGGCCCGTGAGGCTGAAGAGGCTGAAAAAATCAGAACGGCTCAAGAAAAATTGGCGGCAAGACTTCGCGGAGCAGGCGTCACAATGATTGGCGATTCGGTTATGGTCGGTGCAAGTCCCGCAATTTCTGAATTGATGCCCGATGCTTACATTGACGCTTTGTCGTCGCGCGATGTTTGTCAAGGCTTTGAAGTCGCACAAAAACTTCAGCAGGAAGGCAAGCTTAGCGATATGGTTGTAATTGCGCTCGGCACGAACGGCCCGTTGCTTGAGCATGAGCCGTATAAAAGCGGTATGCAAAATCTTTTGAACGT
>CAMNPA010000207.1 GCA_946547205.1 uncultured Selenomonadales bacterium
GCGCGCGCTTTAGTTGACAGAATCGCCGCCGTTAATTATTATTGACAAATAATTTTTGACAGCGGGAGATGATGAAGTGCCGAGGAATTTGTCCGCGTGGCCCGACGCCGTGATAAACTTATCGGTCATGTTGGTGATGGTCGCGGTGATTTCGCAATACAACAAAATTTTGGGAGCAACTGCCGCTTTAGCGTGGCTGCTTTTAATTTGGTTTTCTTATGAACGACGCAAGGATCGCGAAAAAAAATTCAAGGAATACAGCGAGAACGTCATTGGCAATTTCAACGACATGATGTATTACGCGATGACAAAGTTGCCCGAAGGAATTATCGTCGTCGATGAAAACGGTCGGCTGCAATGGTGCAACTCCGTCATGCAAGATTTTTCCGAGAACATTCCGCAGCAAGGCATGGACATTGAAGAATTTTGGGAAGGCTTGATTTCGGAAGAAATTCTTTCTCTCGCACCGAACGGCACTGAACCTGCACCACTGGAAGGCGAATATCGAATCAAATCATTGCGGCGCAGGACGTTGGAAAATAACGAGGTCGAGGAATTTTATCGGCATTTCCTGGTAAGGTATCGGCACCTGCAGGCGAACGCGGATTATTCGCGCATGATTGTCCTTTTCGCGCACGAGATCACGCTTTACGAAGATTTGAAGATCGAATACAAAAATTCGCGCACGGCGATAATTTACGTGCAGATTGACAACTACGATGAAGTCATGGAAGGCTTGAGCGAGGCTGAAAAAACTTCGCTGATGTTGTCGACGAGCCAAATCCTTGAATCGTGGGTCGCGTCATTGTCGGGATTCATGCGGCGTGTGTCGAGCGATTTGTATCTGGTGATTTTGGAACGCGTCGCACTTGAAAAAGCTATCGGCGAAAAATTTATCGTGCTGGACAAAATTCGCCAACTCGTCAACAAAAATCAACTGCAAGTCACGCTGTCCATGGGCGCGGCCGTCGCCGATAAACCTTCCGCCGAACAATCAATGAACGAACTCGGCGAAAAAGCTCTGGCGGGACTTCAATTGGCATTGGGACGCGGCGGCGATCAAGTTGCGGTCAACATTGACGACAAAACTCAATTCTTCGGCGGACGTGCCAAAGCCGTCGAAAAAAATACTCGTGTCAAAGCTCGCGTGATGAGCCATTCGATTCGCGACACGATGGAAGCGGCTGACGAAATTTTTATCATGGGACACACTCGCGAAGATTATGACGCGTTCGGTGCGGCAATCGGCGTTGCAGTCATGGCTCGGAAGTTGAATAAGCCCGTGCACATTGTCTTGAGCAATTGGCTTGACAGCGTCGAAAAAATCATTGAACTTTTCGGCAAGGACGACGCTTACAAAAATCTTTTCATCAGCGCGAACGACGTTTCACTTTCCTCCGCGATTGATCCGTTGCTGATTGTCGTCGACACGTTCATTCCGAAACTCGTTGCCGCGCCCGCACTGCTTGAACGCATAAAAAAAATCATCGTCATCGATCATCACCGCCGAAGCGAAACCACGATTAAAAATCCCGCGATAATTTATCTGGAGCCGGGCTCATCTTCAACGTGCGAAATGGTCACGGAACTTTTGATGTACTTCGACGAGAAAATTAAAATCGGAAAACTTGCGGCGACTGCGATTTATTCCGGCATCGTCGTCGACACGAAAAATTTTGCGATTCAAACCGGCGCGAGAACTTTTGAGGCGGCGGCTTATCTTCGTCGCAGCGGAGCCGATCCCGTTGCCGTCAATCATCTGTTCAAGAGCGATTATGAAACGACGCTTGCCCTTGCAAAAACTAAAGCGCGTTCCGAATATTTTGAAGGCGGTCTCGTCGTTTCCTACATTGAAAAAATTATTCCGAACGTTCAAGTCATTGCCGGGCAAGCCGCTGATTCGCTGTTGAGAGTCGAAGGCGTGCGCATGACGATTATCCTTTTCCAAATCAACAATGACACCGTCGGAATCAGTGCGCGCTCAACGGGCGATTTGAACGTGCAAGTCATCATGGAAAAATTCGGCGGCGGCGGTCATCAAAACGTTGCGGGTGCTCAAGTCAGAAATATTTCGCTTAACGATTTGCGGCAGTCTGTTATCGACGCGGCGAGAAAATACATTGCCGAAAATGATAAGCCGATCAAGTGAGGTTTTGTCGTGAAAAATTTTCCTTCTGAAATTTTATCGGGCACGCTGATTTTCGCGGCGATGTTCGTTTTTTTTTCACAAGTGCACCCGATTGTTCTGTTTGGCGGTGACGATTGGAACGTCATCAGCGACGCACGAGTTGCCTTGCCGAAATGGCACGGTTGGAATCCCGTGAAGGTCTTGCCCGAAACATTTTTCCCGATTTGCGGTTATGTTGCCGCTTACGTCGTCGCACCGATTATCGGCGATTATTTGACGGCATTCACAATCTGCGCGGCGGTGACGGTCAGCATTTTTATCGCGGCTTACGTGATGTTGTTCGTGATGTTCGCGCAAAAAGTTCTGCGTCTCGATAAGCTGTCGGCAAATTTTTTCGGCGCAATGTTTCTGCTGATGCACTTCGCGATTTTCCTGCAACACAACACGCAAGATAATCTGTACCTCTTCCACACGATAGACGCGAATTGTTATTTCAACTACGTCTTGCCGAATCTGCTCAACGCCGCGCTCGTAATGTTCATCATTTGCGTTGACGTGACAAAAAAATTTTTCGACCGCGTGACGCCGCAAAGTCTCACATTATTTTTCGCGCTGTATCTGGCGATTTTCTCCAGCGTGCTGTCGTCGTGCATGTTGGCGATTTTTATCGGCGTTGAACTGTTGACGCGCATCACTCCGAAAAATTTCAAGCTCCGAAAATTTTTCACGGACAATCAATCGCTGTTCGTCGTGATAATTTTCTGGCTAATAAGTTTGTTGTTCGAAGCAAACGGCGGTCGCGCGAAGTCAACGGCACTTGAAGAAAATTTTTTATCGCTCGTCATGGACACGGCAAAAATTTTGATTCAATCGCTGCTGTTCGACAGTCACGCCGCCGCACTGATGATTTTCGCGGCATTGACGACGATTTTAATTTTCCTGCGCCGAAACGATTCATCAGCGCGAGAAATTTGGTGCGTGCTGAAAAAATTTTGGTTGTGCCTGCCGATTTGGACGCTCTACATAATTTTGCTGGTCGCGCGAATCAAACCGGATTATGCGTTGCGCACGGACATTCAATTCGGATTTTTCTTTTATGTGTTCGTGATATTTTTTGCGGCGTTGAGTTTTTGGTTCAGGAAATTCCCGCGTGCGATGTTTATCCTGCCGATATTGACTTTCGCGCTCTTCACGTGGATTTTCAGCGGCAAACGAACTCTCTGCCCGTCAACATTCAATCACGTACCCGAAAAAATTTGCATTGAGATCGATCGCCAAATGATTGACAAAATTATCGACGCCGACCGCGCAGGATTATCGGAAGTCGTCGTGGCGGTGCCGATAAGCGATGAAAGCGACAACTACCCGCATCCGATTTATATGGGCGAAAATATTTCGAGGACGCTTCACGCGCACGGGCTAATCTCGCGGCGAATCAAAGTAAAAATTTTGCCGGACG
>CAMNPA010000208.1 GCA_946547205.1 uncultured Selenomonadales bacterium
GAATCGAAGTCGAGCATATCGGCGAGCGTCGAGTAGTGATAATATTCTTCGAGCGAGGAAATTTTAATCTGTTCACCGTTGAATGCGGCGCGAATCACGGCGGCAAGAGTATTTTCGGCGTCATGATTGTCGTTGTCGAATAAAAGTCCGCCGCGTTTCTTGTGAACAATGCCCTCGCGACCCTTTGCATTACTCCAACCGTAGCCGAGAAATTTTTCTTGAGCTTTATTGTCATCGGGCGCGGAAATTATCAGCGTCATCTGCTTAAACGTCAAGCCGAAGTAAATAATTCGTTCGCGGTCGTCTTCCGTCAAAGTTTCAAGCGTCTTGCCCGTCTTTTTCAAGTAGCCGTCAAGAATTTCTCTGCTGAACTTTCTGCCGAGCGGTCTGCCTTCCAAAATCGTAGCGGCAACGTCTTCATAATCGGCTAATCTGCGCGGCGGCTCATCAAATCTTTCAAGGAACATGATAACCGTATTGGTGCCCGTCGCTCCGAAAGTTTTGCTGCCGAGTTGAACAATCGCGCGGATAAAAAAATTTTTCAACAGCGATTCGCGGGCGGCAATGAAACTTTTTCCGTCCTTGTTCAAAATCGAGCTTGGCAGAATCACGGCGGCGACTCCACGCGACTTGACGAGCTGACCAATTCTTTCGGCGAAAAGCGTTTCAATCTCCGAACCGTCATTTGAAATTTTATCGAGCACTTCCAATTCGTTCGCCAATTTCAGATGCGACTTGAAACCTTTGACGGAATACGGCGGATTGGCAACGAGTATATCGAACGTTGCGGGCGAAATTTTTTCGTCGGGATAATTTTCGAGTCCGTCGCCGAATTTTATCTTGCCGTCGTTCGCGCCGTGCATGAACAGCGAAATTTTCGACACGCGAGCCAATCTGTAATCTTTTTCCACGCCGAAAAGTTTATCGCGTTCCCACATCGGCGGCGGTTGCAAATTTTTTCGCGCGTAGAAATCATTAACAGCCTTGAAACCTTCCGTCAAGAAATGCCCGGCTCCGCAAGCGTAATCGATAATTTTCGGCGGCTCATCGGAAATAATTTTGTCGAGCGGCAAACTGTCCCAAATGAATTGCGCAATGTCTATCGGCGTGAAGAATTGCCCTTCGTTTTGCTTGAAGCCTTTGTTCAGCAGCTGTTCAAAGAGATCGCCGAGCGTTTGCAAGTCCGTCGAGCCGATTATTTTGTAGCCCTTCAAAATCTCCACTACTTCGCGCAAAATTTTGGCGTTGAGATAAAAAAGTTTATCGTTCTGTACTTCGATGAACGCAAAGGCATTGTTCGTGTAAAATTTGAGCTTGCGGAAGTTCTCGCGCAGGTCGCCGATTACTTTATCGTGATTTTCTTCGTCTTGAAAGTTTTTGAAGAGATCATCAGGATAATTGTCGGACAGATAGAAAATTTCTTCGCCCATAAATTTTTTCATGCCGTCCGAATAAAGTCTTTGCAAGCGGTCTTGAAAAGTTTCATGCGAATCGGAGCCTTCTTTGAATTGAAAATCAACTTCGTCCTTGTCCTGCTTATGCGATTCATCAACGAGCTTTGCAATGAACAGCGCGATCAGGCGATTGAAGGCGTTCTCTTTATCTGAAACTTGATTGTGGCGCAAAATTTCTTCAAACTTGTTGACGACGGATTTATTCTCGCTGAAATTTTTCAAGTCGCACTTGAGCAGCGGTTTGACGCCGATTTTATAAGCAACAGTTTCGTCGTTAAAGATAACGTCGTCGAAAATTTTTTTCTCGTAACGTTCAGCCCAAATTTTGAAACGTTCTTCGACTGTGTGCGCGTCGCGATAAAGATTTTCGTTGCAAGAGACGCAGGCGGCAGAAATTTTCAAATCGGAATCAAAATCGGAAGCGTAAAGCATGAGCCACTGACAGCTTTGCTCCTGTTGCCAATAGGAAAAGAGTTGTCCGCCGTCCGCAAGCATATTATTCAGTTCGCGATTGAATTCCGCGCCGGCAGTCTTGCATTCGATGATGAAAAGCGTCTTGCCGTTTTGAGAAACGCAAATATCGGCGCGACCGCTCTTTTGAGAGTGACCGAGCGACCAATTTTTTTCAAGCCAAATATCTTCCGCGTTGTAACCTTTGTCGAGCAAACGATTGACGCATTCAAAGACGACGAGATTTTCTCTGTGCGATTCGTCGAAAAAATTATTTCGGTCGTGATTTTTAATCTGCGCGGGATAGAAAAGTTTTTTGGAATGTAAATCGGCGCGCATGATGACTTTATCGGTGAAAATTTTGGTGTAGACGTTGCCTTGAGCTGTGAAGTTCATGGCGTCGAGAGCATTGGCGAAATTTTTTTCGTTGAGCAAGTTTATCGTTCTCCTTACGTCGTTGCTTTAGCGAAAATTTTCATGTATAATTCCGGCGGTGTCATCCGACCCCAATCTTTAAAGAAAGGGGGGGGATTACCAATGCTTTGCACGTTCATCGTAACGGTTGCGGCAGATGTTGTCACTCACTTCATCTGCAAATGGTTGGATCGCCACTTCTAAAAGTGGATGACGCCGCCGGTGGTTATCGTTATTCCTAAAACGAATCGTCGCATCAAAAGAGCCCCGACCGCGAATCGGGGCTCTTTTTTGGATTGCCTATGCTGTGCACGTTTTGTTGTTCACGTTCGCAAAATAAATTTTATCACGCCGCCAAAATTTTTGCAAGCCTCGAAATTCAAAAGGACACCGCCTCGAATTGAGACGATGCCCTTGTTGAAGTCAGTTGTTAATGTGCCGACGTGTTATCTGCCGACCGAACGATTGAGAAGCGGTGCGCGTTCGTAAACAGCGCATTTGCCGAGTTCTTCTTCAATGCGGATGAGCTGGTTGTACTTCGCCATACGGTCAGTGCGGCTGAGCGAACCGGTCTTGATTTGTCCGCTGTTGGTTGCGACAGCGATGTCAGCGATTGTTGCGTCTTCGGTCTCGCCGGAACGATGAGAAGTAACGGTCGTGTAGTTGTGGCGGTGCGCCATTTCGATAGCTTCAAGAGTTTCGGTAAGCGAGCCAATCTGATTGACTTTGATGAGGATCGAGTTTGCCGCGCCGAGTTTGATGCCTTTTTCAAGGAATTTGGTGTTGGTGACAAACAGGTCGTCGCCGACGAGCTGGCACTTATTACCAATCTGTTTCGTGAGAGCAACCCAGCCGTCCCAATCTTCTTCTGCCAAGCCGTCTTCGATGGAGTCGATGTAGTAAGTGTCGACGAGTTTTTCAAGGAAGTCGATTTGCTGTTGAACGTCGAGTTTCTTGCCGTTGGGATCCTTCAGAATCGGGTGTTTGCCGTTGAGCTGTTTGTAGTCGTAGAAGTACTGATCGCCTTCCTTAACCGCGAATTCGGATGCCGCGCAGTCCATAGCGATTTTGACATCAGCACCGGGTTTGTAGCCTGCCGCTTCGATAGCCTTGATGATGGTTTCGAGAGCGTCTTCAGTGCCTTTGAGACTGGGAGCAAAGCCGCCTTCATCGCCGACAGCCGTGGAAAGTCCGCGACCTTTGAGGATTTTGGCAAGGTTATGGAAAACTTCTGCGCCCATGCGAATGGCTTCGCGAACTGTGGGAG
>CAMNPA010000209.1 GCA_946547205.1 uncultured Selenomonadales bacterium
TTTTCATCAGTTCGCCGACAATGTGCATGGCATCCGCCGCAGAGCCGCCGTTGCCGCAAGTGATGAGTTTTCCGCCGCCGCGATAACTTTCGCAAATCATCTCGACCATTGCGAATAAATTTTCCCGACAAATTTCCAGCGCGGGATAACGTTCGAGCAATTCTTCAATTTTGTTTGCAGTAGTGGTTTTAATGATAATCGCTCCTTTACACCAAAAGACTGCCGACCGCATTTGAACGACCGACAGCCGAAAATTTTTGTCACTGTGAAAATTTACTTAACGTCCACGACAATATCTGCCGCCTCGTCGCTGTCAACGATTTTCGCGCCGTTGTCGCTGAGAATCAGAGCGATTGTCGCGCAAATTGTTTTGTCTTGACCGACGACCATGACCGATTTGCCGCTAAGAGCTTCGGACTCTGCCTCGCTGATAGAAATTTCGTCGCCGACGCGAATTTTCGGAATAGGTTTGTCTTCGACGTGAATGGAGCCTTCAAGCAAGTCGTCGCGATCGTTGTTGAATTTGATGACGATGTGACCGAGGCTTTTGATGTTGTTGTTGACTTCGTTGCCGACTTTGAGGATTTTGAATTCGCTGTCCGCGATTTTGAGAATGTCGCCGGCTTTAATCGTGTCGGTGATTTTGTTGCCGCTGTGCAGAACGGAAAATTCGCGCAGCTCCGGCAGAACCATTGAATCATCAAAGATAACGAGCATTTTAACCAGAGTGGTGAACTTTTCGACTTCGCCGCCGATGCCCACGATCTTTGTGCTGTAATACTTCTTCGTCATTGAAAGCCCTCCTGTATTCCAAATGAACTCTTCAACAATTTTAAAACTGAATTCTTCAAGCCGTCAATTAATCCTGCCGCTTATTCAGAAAATTTTTACCGCACCTGTAGCCATAGGGTCGATAAAAAAAGACGCCGCATTGAGCGACGCCATAAAAATTTCAATCGTGATGTTCCTGCTCGTCAAGGAATTTCTTGCAAGCTTGTTTGTCGCCGTATTTGACGACCTTGTCGAATCGGAGAATCAGTTCCCACTCTTCTTGCGAGGCGCGAAGTTGACGTTTTTTTCGCAATTCACCTGTGACGAGTGGACGACCTGCGCCTTCACGTTTACCGCCGCGTGGCACGACGCAACAGCTCCTTTCCAATATCGCGCGCTGACAGTGCGAAAATCGCTCCTATTAGGAAACTCCACCAGCTTGCTATAACTCCGCTGCCAAATATTACGCCTGCTGTGAATACGACTAGAAATACTACGGGAATAATAAGACTTGTTTTCATAAAATAGCTGTGGTAGGATACAGGCAAGGCGGTTTATGGCACCGCCCCGCCCTTAGCCCCCGTGTACGCTTATTTCAGTTGACGTTTACGCGGGCTTTTGTGCTTCTTGCGCAGTCTCGGTAACTGTTGAATCAACCAGCGGATCAGCTTACCGCCGTAATCGATTGTTCCTGCTACCGCCACGAACTTGGTCAAGAAGTCGAACAAGTCATCCACCACAACATCCCTCCTTTCTTGATTGTGATTCTACTACAATAAAATGATTTTGCCAATGGCACAATCAAAAAACTCCTCGAAAAATTTTTTAACTGCATTGTCGCGCGCCAAATACTTCGCCTGAATTTGCCGCAGGAAAATTTTTGTGATAAACTTGCGCAAGAAACGGAGGTAAATATTTTGGACGAGAAAACAATTCATAAGGTTGAAGACTTCGGCGACGAGATCGACGAGGAACAACATGAAGACGATTTGCCGGACGTTATGCCCGTTGAGGAAGATGACGACGACGAGATAGAAGTTCATTTCGACGAGGCAAGTGCGCACGTTGAGGCAGTTGAAGGCGACTACAGCGCGGAACAAATTCAAATTCTCGAAGGGCTGGAAGCTGTTCGACTTCGCCCGGGAATGTATATCGGCTCTACGTCTGAACGCGGACTTCATCATCTGGTTTATGAAGTTGTCGACAATTCCATTGACGAGGCACTTGCGGGCTTTTGCACCGATATAAACGTCACGATTGAGGCGAACAATTCAATCACCGTCAGCGACAACGGCAGAGGCATTCCCGTTGACATGCACGAGAGCGGCAAGCCTGCGGTCGAAGTTGTGTTGACGGTTTTACATGCCGGCGGAAAATTCGGCGACGGCGGCTACAAAGTCAGCGGCGGACTTCACGGCGTCGGTGTCAGCGTCGTCAATGCTCTGTCAAAATCGATGGAAGTTGAAGTTCGGCGCGACGGAAAAATTTATCGCATAACCTTTTCGCGCGGCGTGACTGTCACTCCGCTTGAAGTTGTCGGCACTGCCAACGACACCGGAACAAAAGTTCACTTCCTGCCCGACGACGAAATTTTCACCGTCCGCGAATTCAACTACGACACGCTTAAAAATCGACTGCGCGAGCTTGCATTCTTGAACAGCGGAATTGTCATCACGTTGAGCGATAAACGTCCCGGCGGTCAAGAGCAGACTTTCCACTTTGAAGGCGGCATAAAATCTTTCGTCGAACATCTCAATCGCAAAAAAGAACGGCTCAATCCCACGCCGATTTATTTCAACGGTCGCCGCGATGATGCTGTTGTCGAAGTCGCCATGCAATACACCGACAGCTATCAAGAAAATATTTTCAGCTACGTCAACAACATCAACACCGAAGAAGGCGGCATGCATTTAATTGGCTTCCGCACCGCGCTGACCAAAGTCGCCAATGAGTTTGCAAAACGCCACAACCTTTTGAAGAGCAACGACAGCACCTTGAGCGGCGAGGACGTTCGCGAAGGCTTAACGGCGGTTATCAGCGTCAAACTTCACAATCCGCAATTCGAGGGACAAACCAAGACCAAGCTCGGCAACGTTGAGATTCGTTCATTGGTTAGCGCAGTCGTCAATGAAAGCTTGAGCGAATTCTTTGAGGAAAATCCCGCCGTCACGAAAAATATTTTGGAAAAAGCTGTAATGGCGGCTCGTGCACGTGAAGCGGCTCGTAAGGCTCGCGAATTGACACGACGCAAGAACGCGTTGGAAATTTCAAGCTTGCCCGGCAAATTGGCTGATTGCTCCGTCAAAGATCCCGACAAGGCGGAAATTTACATCGTCGAAGGCGATTCGGCAGGCGGCTCCGCCAAGCAAGGTCGCGATCGTCGTTTCCAAGCGATACTTCCATTGCGCGGCAAAATTCTCAACGTCGAAAAGGCTCGTCTCGATAAAATTTTCGCAAACGCCGAGATTCGCACGATGATAACGGCATTCGGCACGGGCATTAGCGACGACTTCGACTTGAGCAAACGACGCTACGGCAAGATAATCATCATGACCGATGCTGACGTTGACGGCGCACATATCAGGACGTTGCTGTTGACGTTCTTTTATCGATACATGAAGCCGCTCGTTGAGCACGGACACGTTTTCATTGCACAGCCGCCGCTTTATCAGATTCGCAAAGGAAAAAATCATTGGTACACTTACAGCGACGAAGAGCTTGCAAAAAAATTGGACGAGGTCGGACGTGACGGCGCGACAGTTCAGCGTTACAAAGGTCTCGGCGAAATGAATCCCGAACAGC
>CAMNPA010000210.1 GCA_946547205.1 uncultured Selenomonadales bacterium
TGCTGTCAATTTTAGCGTCAAGATTTTTTTGCATTTCCTTCATGTCTTGACGAATCTCGCGCATATCCTCTGCACGCATTTGGTTTTGTTGACGCACTTCTTCTTTGAAATCCTGAAGACCACGAATCAGCCCGTCGACTTTTACCAAAGTGTTATCGATTCGTGCATTTTGAGCGTCAATTTGTCGTTGAAGATTTTCGTTGATTTTTTCTTGATCTGTCATTTTAAACATCTCCTCAAATTGAATTGGCGCGACAATGTTTTCAAATCCAGAGGTGGCAAGACGTTCAACTTGACAGTGAAGAGGTGTTTATTTCGCGCTGACGTAACTGCGCTGACTTTCCGGAATTGCCGCCCAGTTAATCTCGTTGACAGCAATATTTTTCTTCAAGCCGTAAGCCGCCGCAATGCCCGTTGCCTCGCCCATGCTCATGCACGTCGGCTGAATTCGTATGGCAGCTTGAGCCGGAAAATCTGCACTGATACATCTGCCCGCGACCATCAAATTTGAAATTTCGTTGGTGATGAGCGAACGGAAAGGAACTTCATAAAATTCGCCCTTGCCCAGGAGCGTAAGTTTCAAAGATTCGTCGTGAATGTCAATGGGATATGCGGAACGACAGACAGCGTCGGGAAATTTCTGCGCATTGAAGTAATCGTCTTTGGTCATGCAGTATTTGCCCTTGATGCGCCACGATTCGCGCACGCCGAGCATCGACGCTTCACGACTGATATACGCGTTCTTGAATCCGGGAATATTTTTTCGGAAAAAATTTGCAAGGCGACGAATCATTATTCTGCCCTGCTGAATGGCTTTGCTCCTGTCCAATGCGTTGGTCGAGCTGTAAATATACGGAGACATTTCGGGACAATTCATCGAGAGCGTGCCGGGCTTGCCAACGATTGTGAAGGCTTGAATATAAGCCACGTCGTCTTTTGTGACTTCGCCGCGTTGAATGCCCTCGTAGTAAAATTTTTCAGTGTGCGTCGTCTTGGCAAACTCAAATTCCGGCGGTTTGGATTCGCACCAACCGTCTTTGAGCTTTTTGACGAAGAATTTGTAAACCTTCATCTCCGCGACGCCGCCCATTTCAAAACGGAAACTCATCTTTTGGTTGCGACCGGTGACATCGGAGCCGCGAGCTGAAGGAACTCCAGCCGCTCGTGACAATGCCGCGTCGCCCGTTGCATCAATAAAAATTTTAGCCTCAATTTTACGGAGACCTTCGACGGTGTGAACAATCGCTTCGGAAATTTTGCCGCCTTGAACGTTCGCACCGACGAGCGTCGTCCCGTAAAGAACATCAACTTTGTAATCGGCGCACAACTCATCATAAATGAACGCCAAAAGTTCGGGCGTGTATTCGCGTGCTCTGCCGCCGTTGTTATATTCAGGTTCATTTCCCCAATTAACGTTAATGCCGTGCATTGCGAATCTTTTGTTTAAGTCGGTGATGTAAGGCGTGTCGCTGTTGGTAATTCTCGTCGGCATTGCAGGATAAACAAGCCCTTGAGTTTGAAGACCGCCCAAAACAGATCCTTGCTCAATCAAGACGACTTTCAAGCCGTTTCGTGCCGCAGTGACAGCCGCCGCAGTTCCCGCCGGGCCGCCGCCGCATACGCAAACATCAGCGCGCAACAACACGGGAATATTTTCCGCGTTCACGGAAAAATTTTGCGTCGGAGTCACGGTTTCGGCTTTGACGGAATTATTTGAGCTTATGACACTTCCCGCCACAGTCAAACCCGCAAGCTTGAGCAAGTCGCGTCTGGAAATTGGTATCAAAAAATTTTTCAACATGAGACCACCTCTTAACCTGCGGTGACGTAACTTCTTTGATGAGCAGGAATTTTCGCCCAATCAATCTCGTTTGCCGCGACGCCGTTTTTAATGCCGAATGCCGCCGCAATGCCCGCTGCCTCGCCGATACTCGCGCAAGTAGGTTGAATACGCATCGACGCCTGCAGAATGAAACTCGCGCTGATACATCTGCCCGCGACGATTAAATTAGAAACTTTGTCACTGATAAGCGCACGATACGGAATTTCGTAGTAGCCGCCCTTGGGAAGCTTTTCGGAAACTTTTTCGCCGTGCGCGTCGATAAACCATGCCGTGCGACAAACCGCGTCGACAAAACGGCTCTGGTTGTGATAGTCATCTTCGACCATGTAATATTTGCCTTTGATTCGCCACGACTCACGAGCACCGAGCATGACGGCTTCGCGGCTGATGAAAGCGTTCTCAAATCCCGGCAAATGTTTAATCAGATAGCGTGCAATGTTACGCATCATCTTGCGCCCGAACGTGACCGCCTTGCTGTAGCTGATTGGATCGGTCGCGCTGAACTTCACGGGAATTTCCGGGCAGTTCATGCTCATGACTCCGTTCTTGCCGATAATCGTGTAGCCTTGCATATATTCGGCTTCGTCTTGAGTGATTTCGCCGGTCTCGACGCCGCGAGCCATTAACTCTTCAAGCTTGTAACGTTGCTTGCGGTGCATGGCTTCGGCAATTTCAAAATACGGCAACTTCGACTTGCACCAATCTTCCTGCAATTCAATCGCGACGTGATTATAAAGTTTCTCCGTGTCAATGCCGCCCATCTCGAATCTGAAACTCAACGGTTGATTGTTGCCGGTCTTCTCGTAGCCGCGTTCATAGTCGACGCCCGAACATCTTGCAAGGTAAGCGTCGCCGGTCGCGTCAATGAAAGTTTTGGCTTTAACCGCCGCAAGTCCCGCGATTGTCTGAACGATGACCGCAGAAATTTTTCCGCCGCTCGTGATTGAATCAACGACGACAGATTGATACAAAATGTTGACGCCGGAACTTTCGCACATCTCATCATGAATCAGCGCGAGAGTTTCGGGATTATGCCAAGTTTGTTGTGTAACGCCGTCGAAAGGCTCAATACCTTTTTTGCGAAGTCTCTGCTTGAGTTCGGCAACATAAGGCGTGTCGGAATTTGGCGCGTGCGTGTCCATGAAGGGATAAACGCAACCTAAAACGCCGAGTCCGCCGAGTGCAACGCCGCGTTCAATCAAGACGACGCTGACATCTTTACGAGCCGCATTGACAGCCGCAGCAGTTCCCGCCGGGCCGCCGCCGCATACGCAAACATCAGCCGAATAGAGCACGGGAATTTTTTTGTCCGCGTATTTGATTGAGTCGCCGGAAATTTTTTCAGCCGCCTCAACGTCGTTGGTGTTAATCGAGCCGCTAAGGACTGCTCCTGCCGCCGTCACACCTGCCAACTTCAACAGGTCGCGTCGTGAAATCGGTATCGAAAAGCCTTTCAACAAAACGTCACTCCTTTAGAAATAAGTGATTAGGGACGTGAAGCTTATCCCTAACCACTTATCACTGCAACTGATGATTAAATTATTCGTCGTGTTTAAAGAGCGTGTAAGTCAACGCGAAGCCGACTGCAAAGGCGATTATGTTGACGATGAGATATTGCAGAATTTGACCGTTCATGTAAAGGAGCATACCGGGCAGAACCGTGATGCCCATGCCGGTACCTGCAAGACCGAGGAAGCTGGAAACTGCACCGCCTGCCGC
>CAMNPA010000211.1 GCA_946547205.1 uncultured Selenomonadales bacterium
TCAGCGTGCCCGCGAAGATTGAAAACGAATTCCGCATTACGCCCGAAGAGTTGGAACCGTTTGTCACTCCGAAGACCAAAGCGATTTTAATCGGCTACCCGAACAATCCGACCGGCGCGATTATGGAACGTGACGATTTGCTCAAAATTGCAGACTTTGCCGAGGCGCACGACTTGATTGTCATCAGCGATGAAATTTACGGCGACTTGACTTATGGCGGCGTTCACGAATGTTTTGCGGCTCTTCCGAAAATGCGCGACCGCACAATTCTTTTGAACGGTTTCAGCAAGGCTTACGCGATGACCGGCTGGCGAATCGGTTACGCGCTGTCGAATCCCGACTTCATTGCGGCGATGAACAAAATTCATCAGTATACGATTCTCTGCGCGCCGATAACTGCGCAAATGGCGGCTGTCGAAGCTCTTCAACGCGGCGAAAAGTACATGAAGAAAATGGTTGCCGACTACGACAGACGACGCCGATTGATTCACGACGGCTTTAAGACTTTGGGACTTGAAAGCTTTGAACCGCGCGGAGCATTTTACATTTTCCCGAACATCACGGCGAGCGGCTTGAGTTCCGAAGATTTTGCGGAGCGTTTGATTCAAGCTGAACACGTCGCACTTGTCCCGGGCACGGCGTTCGGAAAATGCGGTGCGGGTCACGTGCGCTGTTCATATGCTACGAGCGTCGACAAAATTTCCGAGGCTCTCAATCGCATTGAACATTTCTTGAAGTCGCACAAGTGAACGGAGATTTTTGACGTGGACAAATGGGAAATTTATTTGCAGGCTCTGGAACAATTTGAGGCGGAAAATTACGACGAGGCGTTGAAAATTCTCGACGACTTGAAACGACTCGCGCCCGATTATCGAAAAGCTTACTCGCTTGAAGTTTGCATTTGGGACAAATTAAACAACCACATCAAAGAGCTTGAAACTCTGGAAAAAATGTTGCCGACGTTTGATTTGTCGTTGCCGGATGAAAAAATTTTCGCGGCGGATGCTTTGACGCGCATGGCAAGAGATTTGGACGCTTTGGCTATGCCGGAAGAAGCGATAAAATTTTTTCTGACGGCGGCTCAAACGGCGATTGACAATCAGTCTGCCTGCTTGAAGTTGAGCGGCGCAATCTATTCGGCGTGCGGCATCGAAAATTTTTCTGCCGATGACTTCCGCGCGCTTTATGACGACTACAAAAAATTTTTAAACGACATCGTGCCTTATCCGCGAAAATTTTACAATCACGACAAGATTCGCGTCGGCTGTCTTTCCGCCAATTTTAATCGCCATCCCGTGATGAATTGGAGTTGGTCGCTGATAAACAAGCTCGACAAAAATTCTTTCCGCGTCCATTGCTATTCGACCGTTGACAAATGCGACGAGATAACAGAATTTCTCAAGGAGCACGTTGACGTTTGGCGCGAGATTTACGATTTGACGGACGCTGAAGCTGCCAAAATCATTCGCGACGACGAGATCGACATTCTCTTTGATTTGGCAGGTCACACGGCTGATAATCGTCTGCGCATTGCGGCATATCGACCGGCACCGATTCAAATCAGCGGCATCGGTTACATCAACAGCACCGGGCTTGACGCTTTCGATTATTTTTTGTCGGACGTGCACTGCGCGGGCAATGCGTCGGCTATGCGCGAATACTTCAGCGAAAAAATTATCGTGTTGCCGCAAAGTCACGTTTGCTACGAGCCTTCAAGGACTTTGGAAATTTCGGAGCCGCCTTGTCTGTCAAAAGGTTACGTGACGTTCGGAAGTTTCAATCAGTTCTGCAAGATGAGCGATTTGATTTTGAACGCGTGGAAAAAAATTCTTGACCTCGTGCCAAACAGTCGGCTCCTGCTCAAGGCAAGAGTTTTCAACACGACGGACGGTCGCAACTTTGTCATTGAGCGGCTGAAAAATTTCGGCATCGACACGACAAGAATTGACATGCGCAGATTCACGACGAATCATCTGCTTGATTATTTCAACGTTGACATTGCGCTTGACACTTTCCCTTATACCGGCGGCGTCACGACTTGCGAGGCTCTTTACATGGGAATTCCCGTCGTCAGTCTCTACGGCGATCGGCACGGTGAGCGATTCGGCTTGAGCATGTTAAAAAACGTCGGGCTTGAAATGTTGGCTGTCGATAACCTCAACGATTACATTCAACGCGCGATAATGTTGGCGGGCGATTGGAATTTGCTCAACGACTTGCGGAAAAATCTGCGCGGCATGATGGAACGTTCACCGCTGATGGATTCGGCAAATTACGTTCGCGACGTGCAAGAGGCTTTCAAAAAAATTCTGCGTGATGAACGTTTGAACGGAGATTTTTGACGTGGACGCATGGAAAATTTTCACGGCGGCATTCAACGAGTACAACGCAAAAAATTTCGACGCGGCTTTGAAACTCGTCGACGTGCTGAAAAAAATCGCGCCCGCCATAAAAAAAATCCACATGTTGGAGGCGTGGATTTACTTTGAGCAGGACGAATACATCAAGGCGTTTGACGTGCTGAAAAAAATTTTGCTGACCTTCGACATCGATTCGCCTTACGAAAAAAATTTGCTCGCGCAGTCACTTCACCGCATGGGCATGATTTGCGACCGCATGGGCTTGGCGGAAGATTCGTTTAAATTTTTCCGTTTGGCGGCAAGAGCTCACGACGACAAAAATTCTGCCGTTCAATCTTTCGACAACGCGATTTACATTGCCAACGCGCTTGAAAATTTTTCCGCAGAAAACTTCCGCACGCTTTATGACGACTACAAAAAAAATTTCGCGGATGTTGTGCCCTTCAAGAAAAAATTTTACAATCACGCCAAAATTCGCGTGGGATTCATTTCCGCCGATTTTCATGCGCATCCGGTCATGAGCTGGAGCTTGCCGTTGATAACCGGCTTGAACAAAAATTTTTTCGTGACGTTTTGCTATTCGTCAAGTGCGCAATCAGACTTTATAACGGAGAAAATTCGTGCGGCTGTCGACGGTTGGCGCGAGATTTTTTCTTTGACGGACGCTCAAGCTGCCAAAATCATTCGCGACGACGAGATTGACATTCTCTTTGACTTATCGGGTCACACATCGGGAAACAGGCTCGGCGTTGCGATTCATCGTCCCGCGTCGATTCAAATCAGCGGCATCGGTTACATCAACAGCACCGGGCTTGACGCTTTCGATTATTTTTTGTCGGACGTTCACTGCGCGGGCAATTCTGCCGATTATTTTGTGGAGAAAATTATTTGTCTGCCGCACAGTCACATTTGCTACACGCCGTTTGTCACCGCGCCGATTGTTCGCGCCGAAAAAAATTTTGTGACGTTCGGAAGTTTTAATCAGTCGTGCAAGATGAGCAATTTGATTTTGAACGCGTGGAAAAAAATTCTCGACCTCGTGCCAAACAGTCGGCTCCTGCTCAAGACGAAAATTTTCAACACGACGGACGGCTGCAACTTTTTCCGTGAGCGGCTGAAAAATTTTGGTTTTGACACGTCGCGAGTTGACATGCGCGGCTACACGGCGAATCATCTTGCCGATTATGCGGACGTTGACATTG
>CAMNPA010000212.1 GCA_946547205.1 uncultured Selenomonadales bacterium
CAATCACGAGCCGAATGCAATTTACCAACAGTCCCTGGGAGAAATTTTTATGGCAATTTATGAAAATCCGTCCGTGCATGAACGCTTGAACGTTTTCTTCGGCGAATTCTTCCGCGAAATGCGCAAAGCTCCTGCACAATCTTACGGGCAATTTTTAACGCGTGCTGAACAAGAATTCAAGCGGCAAGGTTATCGCGAAAAAGTCGAAGGCGTGGAAAATATTTTAATCGTGCGGCTGGACGCAATCGGCGACATAATTTTAACTTCAGGCTTTATTCGCGAGGTCAGAAAAAATTTTCCGCAAGCACATATAACTTTGATCGTCACGCCGCTCGTCGTGCCAATGGTTGAATTTTGCCCGTACGTCAATGAAGTTATCGCTTTGGACAGAAAGCCGCTCTTTGGCAATTTCGTTGAGACGCTTGAAAGAATCGCGGTCTTTTGCAGAGACAATCTTTGGCGCAAGAAATTTTCAATCGCCTTTTCGCCCAGATGGGACTTCGACACTTTGCCGGCACTGCTTACGGCGTGGCTCAGCGGTGCGCGCGAAAGAATCGGTTACTGCGTCAATCCCTTCCAAAGTTGGCTGCCAAATCCTCCGCCGCGATTCACTCCGCAATTCGATTTCCTGCTGACAAAAAATATCGTGACACCTCAAAACATCATCAGCGAGACAGAAAAAAATTTCTACCTGCTGTCGGCGGTCGGACTCAAGGTCAATCAAACGCATATGGAGCTGTGGTACGGTGCAGAGGATTTTCGTCGCGCAAAGGAGTTGCTTGAGGAATTGCCGGCGTCTTCAAAGAAAATCACTTTGGGCATAGGAGCGAGCGCACCGACAAAGAAATATCCCGTCGAAAAATATTTGGTCGCGCTCCGTGAACTGCTCAAGAAAAATTTGGCGTTCGTCATTGTCGGCGGACAAAACGAAATTGCCGATGCCGCGTTCCTCGAAAAAAATCTTCCGCGCGAAAAAGTTTTGAATCTCGTCGGCAAAACAACGTTACGCGAAACGGAAGCTGTTATCAGTCAAACGAATTTTTACATCGGCAACGATACGGGCGTTTTGCACATTGCGGCGGCGGCTCACGTTCCCGTTATCGGCATTTATCGCGGCTCTGTAGAAAGAGAAAATATACTTCCCGCCATCATCAACGAATATCGTCGTTTTCCGCCGTGGCAAACAAAATCGATTGCCCTGCGTCCTGCTCATCCGATTGATGAATGCGCAACGTTGCCGCCCGTTTACGGTTTATGCAGGCGAATTAACGAGCCGCATTGCATAGCGCAGATCACGCCGCAAGAAATTGTTGCCGCCTTTGAAAAATTGGAAGGGATGGTTTAATGTTCATCGATACGCACTGTCACCTTGAAGACGAAAATTTTTCATCAGACCGCGCGGAAGTTTTGGAACGCGCCAAATTTGCGGGCGTCGAACGAATTATAAATTTCGGGAGCACGTTTCAAAGTTCAATCGCCGTCACGGAGCTTGCCGAAAATTTTTCTGCGTTGTATGCAGGCGTCGGCATTCATCCCGAAGAAATTGACGACTTCGACGACAAAACTTGCGCACGACTTGCCGAACTTGCCGCCGATAAAAAAGTTGTCGCAATCGGAGAAATCGGTTTGGATTATCATTGGGAAAAAGATTCGCAGCGGCGATTGATTCAGCAGAAAATTTTTATCGCACAGTTGGATTTGGCGCGACAGTTGAATTTGCCGGTGTGTGTTCATGACCGCGACGCTCATGCGGACACGTTGAAGATTTTGCAGACGGAGGCTCGTGACCTGCGCGGCGTGTTGCATTGTTATTCGGGCAGTGTTGAGACGGCTCGCGAAGTTTTCAAGCTCGGTTGGTTTATCGGCGTTGACGGTCCTTTGACGTTCAAAAATTCCGCGAAGTTGCCCGAAGTCGTCAAAGCTGCTCCGCGTGACAGATTGCTGATTGAAACGGACGCGCCCTATCTTGCACCGACACCATATCGCGGCAAACGCAACGAACCGGCTTACGTCGTGGAAGTCGCGAAAAAATTGGCGGAACTTCGCGGCGAAACGTTAGAGGAAGTTGCCGAATACACCGCTGCCAACGCCAAAGAGCTTTACAAAATTTCTTGACGGAGGCTTTCGACGTGAAGACTTTGTTTTTCTGCGCACGCGACATTCGCGACTATTTCGGCGGGATAATCGACACGCGGGACTTGAACGCCGCTCCTGCCAATTACGAAAAATTTTCCGCCTTGAACGACGCGCCCGATATTCAAAAATTTTTATTCGATTTGATGGAAATTTACGATCATCGCGACGCCGGTTGCAATTCTGCGATTTGCGGCGAGACCGGCATTGACGGCTTGCGCTTGGATTTTAATTTCGGACTGCGCCTTGAAGTGCCGCGCGGAAATTTTCACGTGACGATAAGCGACGACGCCGGCGACGAAATTTTTTTTGAGCGCGATCTGTCCGACGTGCGATTAATTTCCGTTGAGAAGTATTTCATTCGTTGGCGCGTCGAAGTTTTTTTGGACGGCGAGAAAATTTTTTCACACGCTGTGGACTTGGCAGGTCAAACGATTCTTATCGCGTTCAGCAAACAAATCGGACTCGGCGACGCGTTGGCGATGTTGCCGTTTGCTAAAGAGTTCGCTAAAATTCACGGTTGCCGCGTCGAAATTTTCCTGTATGATTATCTGCGCGAATTTGCCGCCAATCTTTATCCCGAACTCGTGCAAGTCGACACGGTGAGCTTTGAACATTACGCGACGTATTTTTTGGCGATGTATGGCGGAAGTTTTCCTTTTTGCCGCGCAGATTTCAGAAACGAGCCGCTTGAAAAAATGGCGGGCATGATTCTTGGAATAAACACTTTGCCGAAGAAACCGACCTTCAAGCCGACTTTGCCGCGTCAAATTTCCGAGCCTTACGTTTGTATTGGCGTTCAAGCTTCCGCTACTCGAAAAGGTTGGCTTTATCCCGGCGGCTGGAATATCGTCGTCGACTGCCTGAAAAATTTGGGCTATCGCGTCCTTTGCATTGACCGACACGCTCAACAGACGAACGACGGCATCACGATTCGCAAGCCTGCAAACGCCGAAGACTTCACGGGAGATTTTTCAATCATGGAACGTGCGAACATGCTTTATCACGCGGAATTTTTTATCGGGCTGGGCAGCGGACTTTCTTGGCTTGCTTATGCGGTGAATTGTCCGGTCGTGATGATTTGCGGCTTTTCAAAGGATTGGTTTGAATTTTATACGCCGTATCGTGTGGCAAATCGTCTCGTGTGCAACGGTTGCTTTAACGATGTCCGCGTCAATTTTGTTTGGAATGTTTGTCCTTATCACAAGGGCACGCCGCGCGAATTGGAATGCCAGAAAAAAATTTCGCCGCGACAAGTCTTGAATGCGATTGAGCGATTGATTGTCGACAAAAATTTGAGGCATAATGATTCGTGATTATTAATCAGTTGCAAAGCAGACCAACTGTTCCGCCGCTTTTAAAGCGGCTCGCCGCGACAAGTTCTAAACGCGATTGAGCGATTGATTGTCGATAAAAATTTTT
>CAMNPA010000213.1 GCA_946547205.1 uncultured Selenomonadales bacterium
GCCTTAGCCGCCGAATTTAAATTTTTGTTGTCCGCCATGAAATCATCTCCTTGCGAACATTTTAGCAGACGCGCAACCGTTACCGCAACAAAAAAATTCCTCGCCGCAGCAAGGAATTGATTCACAAGGTGGCTTTGAAATTTTTAGCCGACAAAATCATTTCGTGAGCATTTTTCATTGAGACCGGCGACACTTCGCCCGAAGCCATACGAGCAATTTCTTTGACGCGTTCCGAATCGTTGAGCGTGGCAACTTGCGTGACCGTGCGCCCGTCGAGTTCCGATTTGCTGATTTGCAGGTGAACGTCCGCCATTGATGCGATTTGCGGCAGGTGAGTTATGCAAAGGACTTGTCGACCGCGCGAAACTTTTGCGATTGCTTCAGCGACTGTTCTTGCCGTCACGCCGCCTAATCCCGCGTCGATCTCGTCGAAAACCATCGTTGCCGCCGAATCTTCGCGACCTGCAGTCACGGTTTTTATCGCAAGTGAAATTCTCGACAATTCGCCGCCGCTGACGACTTTTGACAGTGAAAATTTTTCTTCGCCGACGTTTGCGCTGAACAAAATTTCTGCCGAGTCTCCGCCGCGTGACGATAATTTTTCTGCCGCCGTGATGACGATTTCAAATTGTGCGTGCTCCATGCCCAGCCGTCGAATTTCCGTTTCAATCGCCGCGCTCAAAGTTTTTGCCGACGCTCGCCGCATTTGCAACAGTTCGCCCGCGCAGGATTTTGTTTGACGTTCAAGCTTGACGACTGCCCGCTGAAGTTCGTCAACGTCCGAATCGAAAGTTTCCGCCGCCGAAATTTCTGCACGAATTTTTTCAAGCCGCCGAAGAATTTCATTGACCGACGCTCCGTATTTTTGCTTGAGCTTGAAAATCACATCTGCCCGCGCATGAAGTTCGTCGAGACGTTCGGGCGAAAAGTCCAAGCCGTCGCCGTAGTCGCGAATCTCGTCGTAAGCCTCACGCAGAAAAATTTCCGCGTCCTCCAAAAGTTTTCGCGCCGAATTAAGCTTGTCATCGTAACGCGCCACGTCCGACAATTTTTTTTCGACGCGAGCCAGTGCCGTCAAAATATCGTCGTCGCCGTCGTTGAGAATCTGCGCGGACTGCTGAACGTGTTCAACGATTTTTTCTGCGTGCGAAAGTTTGCGAATCTCCGCGTCAAGTTCCGAATCTTCATCGGGCTTGAGGTGCGCTGATGAAATTTCCTGTTCCTGCCAACGCAAAAAGTCCAGCCGCTGAAGATTGTCAGCCCGCGCAGAAATTTTTTCCGTCAGTGCCCGCGTTTGAGCCGTCAACGATTTGTAGAGCCGCCGAAAATTTTCCAACGCATCGGAAATTTTTTCGTCGTCAATCAAGGCGTAAACGTTTTCTTCGCGCAGGAGTGCCAGATTTTTATTCTGCCCGTGAACGTCAACCAAAGCCGCGCAGATTTTTTTCAACGTTGCGGGCGTCGTGGATTTGCCGTTGACGGTGACGGAACTTTTGCTCGTGCGCGAAACTTTGCGTTCAATCGTCAAGCCGTTGTCGAAAGTCGCCGCGACGCGCAGATTGCCGGCACCTTTGCGAATCCGATTGACGCCGACACGATTGCCTAAGACTGCTCCGAGTGCGTCGATTAGAATCGATTTGCCGGCACCGGTCTCGCCCGTCAAAATGTTCAAGCCCGCGCCGAATTCAACGGTGACATTTTCAATCAGCGCGAAATTTTCAACCGTCAAAGTTTTGAGCATCACTTCTTGCCCGTCGAGCCGCGTTTTGTCAACGGAACGTTTTCTTTGCACAGCGGACAATCTTCGGGCGCAAAAGTCTCAACGTCCATGTGAAGGAGCGCGAAACTTGGCACGTCGCCGAAATTTGCCTTGCCGCCGGATCTGTCGACGAGCATTGACACCGCCACGGGCACGCCGCCGAATTTTTTAACAACGTCAATGACTTCGCGAATGGAGCCGCCGGTTGTAACGATGTCTTCAACGATTAGAACGCGTTCGCCTTCGTGAAGAGTGAAGCCTCTGCGAAAAGTCATCACGCCGTCAACACGTTCCGTGAAAATCGCACGAGTGCCGAGAGCTTTGCCGGTCTCGTGAGCGAGAATAATTCCGCCTGTCATTGGTCCGACAACGGTTTCAATTTGCGCGTCCTTGAAGTATTCAGCCATCGCCTTGCAAAGTTTTTCGGTCATTTTCGGATTTTGCAGCACGTTGAATTTCTCGATGTAACGCGCCGAATGTCGTCCTGACGTGAGAAGGTAATGCCCGGTCATAATCGCGCCCGTCTCAACAAGCAAGTCGTAAACTTCTTTTTCTGTCATGAATATCTCTCCTCAAAAATTTGTTACGCCGCAGAAAATTCTTTGCAACGTTCAAAAATCCTGCGTTTGTGGTACAATGACTTCAACACATTTCAAGGAGGCTATCGGTTATGTTGAGAAAATTTTTGTTGGCGTTGATGATGGTGCTGTTGCCGCTAAACGTGTCGGCGATGTCGCAGGACGTGACGATTGACGGCGACCACGGAAAATTGGCGGCAGTTTTGCAGACGCCCGACGCTCTGTCAAAGTATCCGCTGGTGATACTCTGTCACGGCTTCACGGGTCACAAAGAATCTCCGATATTGACGAATCTTGCCGACGAATTGCAGTCGCGCGGAATTGCCTCGATTCGCTTTGACTTCAACGGTCACGGCGCAAGCGACGGAGCTTTTCAAGATATGACGGTGCTCAACGAAATTTCCGACGCGAAAAAAGTTTACGACTACGCCAAAACTTTGCCGAACGTCACGAACATTTCAATCGCGGGTCACTCTCAAGGCGGCGTCGTGGCGAGTATGGTTGCAGGTGAACACGGCGCGAAAAAAATTCAGCGGGTCGTTTTGATGGCTCCCGCTGCTGTCCTGCGCGATGATGCGATTCGCGGCAATTTGTTCGGTGCAAAATATGACGCGCTCAATCCGCCCGAATACGTCGAAATTTTTGACGGTCACAAAGTCGGACGCAACTACATTTTGACGGCGCAAACGTTGCCGATTTATGAGACGGCGGAAAAATTCACGGGCTCCGCGCTGATGATTCACGGCACCGGCGATATTGTCGTTCCTTACACCTACAGCCTAAGCTACAAGAAAATTTATCGTCACGGCGAAGTTGAACTGCTTGCCCGCGCAGATCACGGTTTCCACGGCGAGGAACGTCATGTTGCGAAAATTGCCGCCGACTTCTTGGCACGCAGATAACACCGGCAACGACTCGTTCGATTTTGAATTCGCAAAGACAGCGCGACGTTATCTTGAACGCTTAGGAACTGTTGGTAAAGTGCATTTGGCTCGTCATTGCTTTTAATTTTTAGGATCTACTTTTTCTTTGCTGATGCGTCCATGCGCGCCGGGTTTTAGCTCACTTTAACAAGTATTTACCAACACACCCTAGGAGTCCTCGTAAGTTCGGACACGCAGATTTAAGCCGCGCTCGTCACAAATTTTCTTGCACGCGTCAATTTCATCAGGCGGAGTAACTTTATCGACGACGGTCAAGACGACATGCGGCAC
>CAMNPA010000214.1 GCA_946547205.1 uncultured Selenomonadales bacterium
CTCACTGGATGCAACGTCACGTTGCTTCCGATTTTCAAAGCGCGTCATCTCCAAATTATAAGCGTGATAATTGCGGTCGTGGCGAGAATCATTGCAACTGCGCGGGCGTAGTCTTTAAGGTCGTGTTGAGCCTTTGAAGTGCGAAGATAATTTTTCAGCGTGCGAAGATAGGCGCGAATCATCCGCGAATTTGTCCGTCGCCGTCGACGAGATATTTCATCGTCGTTAAAGCCTCAAGTCCCATCGGTCCGCGAGCGTGAAGTTTCTGCGTGCTGATACCGATTTCCGCGCCGAATCCGAATTCAAAGCCGTCAGTGAAGCGCGTCGACGTGTTGACGTAAACGGTCGTCGAATCAACCATCAAGTCGAATTTTTTCGCGGACTCTTCGTCGCGAGTGATAATCGCGTCGGAATGTTGGCTGCCGTATTTGTTAATGTGCGCAATCGCCGCGTCAACGTCGTCAACAATCTTCACGGACAAAATCAAATCGTTGTACTCGGTCGCCCAATCGTCTTCGGTCGCAAGTTTCATGTCGGGCAAAATTTCTCGGCAAGCCTCGTCGCCGCGCAGTTCAACTTTGGCATCAATCATTGCTTGAGAAATTTTCGGCAGGAAGTCGGCGGCAATGTCTCTGTGAATCAAAAGCGTTTCCATTGCGTTGCAGACGGACGGACGTTGAGTTTTGGCGTTCATGCAAATTTTAATCGCCATGTCAAAATCGGCGGACTTGTCAACGAACGTGTGACAAATGCCCGTGCCGGTTTCAATGACGGGAACGTTGCTGTGTTCAATGACGCGAGCAATCAGCCCGGCACCACCGCGCGGAATTATCACGTCGACGAGCCTGCGAAGTCTGCACATCACGACGACAACATCGCGGTCAAGAATGCCGATAAACTCAATCGCCGTCGAAGGAATGCCTTTTGCCGTCACAGCCTCTTTGAAAATGTCGACGAGCTTTTTATTGGTGCGAACAGCTTCAGAGCCGCCGCGCAGCAAGCAGGCGTTGCCGGACTTTATGCACAGCGCGATAGCATCAGCCGTGACGTTGGGACGAGCCTCGTAAATCATGCCGACGACTCCGAGCGGAACTCTCACACGACGAATTTTTAAACCGTTCGGGCGCGTGACTTCAAAGTCAACTTTGTCTAACGGATCGGGAAGTTTTGCCACTTGACGAATTCCTTCCGCCATGTCGACGATTCTTTTCGGCGTCAACGTCAAGCGGTCAATCATATTCGGACGAGTGCCTTTCGTTTTTGCCGATTCAACTTCTTTGGCGTTCACTTCCAAAATTTCATCTTGCCGCGCTTCCAAAGCATCAGCCATTGCCAAAAGTGCCGCGTTGCGAATTTCACCCGAAATGCACGCCAATTTCCATGACGCTTCTTTTGCACGCCGAGCTTGTTTGGTCACGTGTTCTTTCATGAATAACATTTGAATCACTCCTAAATTTTTATAATCAAGTTGTTGAGCTTCAAGGCGTTGACATACTCGAATTCGGTTGACATCTTCTTAACGATTCGTATCCCGATGTGCGCGAAAGGATCTTCCGGATTGTGAATTTCTACCCATTTTTTCGGATTGAAGGCTCGGCAATCGTCGCGAATTCGGATAATAATCTGTTCGTCCTTTATGAGGACACGAATATCGACAAAATGTTTCTTGCCGTCGTCGAAGCCGTAATCGACAATGTTGCCAGCCATTTATTCAATACACAAGCCCGATAACTTACTGCGCCGTTCGTCAATGCCTTGAGATTCGCAAAAAGCTTGAGCGCGTTTGGAAAGGTCGATCACTTCTTCCATTGATGTGACGGTTATGTTGAGTTGACGATTTTCGGGCACGTCGAAATCTTCGGGCAACAGCAAGTAGTCTTCAAGCCGAAAAGTTATCCGTCCGCAATGTCGATACGTCAGGAAAAATATCGTCAACAGATACGCGAGGCTGCTCAATGGGAAGGACAGCCATAAGCCCGCCATTCCGATATGCGGCGTCAACAGCAAAACTATCGGCACGACGTATATGATGTTATTCAAAATCGTAAAGCAACTCACAAGTTTATATCGCCCGTAAGCTTGATAAAAATGCTGAAAAACCATTGTGACCGTGTATATCGGCAAAAACGCGATGCACAGCCGAAGTCCCTCAACCATCATTTGATAAGTTTCCGGATTGGAGTCTTTGATGTAAAAATCCGCGATTAAAGGTGCCGCCAAAAATACGCCGACCATGACCGTCAAAGTGATCATTAACGTATATTTCAGCGCGATTCTCATCAGGTGCAAAACGGAATTGCGATCGTGTTCGTGGATTAAAATTCCGCCGATCATTCGCGTCGATGCGCCGAGAGCCCTTGGAATTGTTCTCAACAATCCGAGAAAATTTACAACGGCAGCATATGCGGCAATACCGGTTCCGCCCGCCACGGCAACCGCCATTCGCGTAAAAAATCCGACTTTCAAAACTGTCGCGCCCATTCCCAAGCTTGAGGGAAGCCTGGTTAAAATCATCTTGCGAAGGTATTTCAGGCTTGCGACTTCGGGAATGAATTTAAAACTTGCTTCCGGCTTGAAGAAGTGCATAACCAATACGCCAACCGTAATCCAAGAACTTATTGCCGTGGCAACGCCGATGCCCCAAAGTCCGCCGTCGAAGGCTAAGACGACCAATAAATCGCCGATAACGGCTGTGCTGCTCATCACTACCGTAGAAACTACCGCATGCCGTCTGTCACTGTCAAGTTGCATTATCGGCATCATCAGTGAGATCAACGACATTGCCGGCAATGCGAAGGCGTAAGCTTTCAAAAAGCTAATCGCCAGCGTGCGAATTTCGCCGAGGTCTTCGGTTGCGCCGAGCAGGTCTGCAATTTGCTCCGTGAATAAAAGCGTCCCGCACATTACGACCAGCGACACTGCCGACGCCAAGGTTATGGCAAGCGAAAAAATTTCGTTCGCCTTGCGCAAGTCACCGCCGCCCAAACTTTTGCTGCAAAGGACTTGCATTCCCACCGTCATAATGAGCGGTAATATCCAGACAGATTTTTGATAGGGCATCGTCATGCCGAACGCCGCGATTGATTCTTTGCCGAGAAAATTGCCAGTGATTGTGCCGTCGGTTATCGAGGCGATTATTGAGACAATCATTGACAGCAGGTAAATTATCAACGTGTCTTTGAAAAGTCGCTCAAGCAGATATGGTTGATGGTTCATTGTAAAAACTCCCTTTGCAGTCACTGCTTGCCGGTCAAAGTTTAATGAGCAAGTTGTTGAGCTTTAAAACGTTGACGTAATGGAACTCGGTCGCAATCTTTTGGACGAGACGAATACCGATATGCGCCGTCGGGTCTGCGGAATGATACAGCTCAACTTGTTTCTTCGGGTCGAAAGAGCGGCAATCGTCGCGCAACCTTATGATAACCTGCTGACCGTTAATGATAACTCTCACGTCGACAAAATGTTTCTCGCCGTCGTTGAAGCCGTAGTCGACAATGTTGCCCGCCATCTCCTCAATACATATTCCCGCGAACATACTGCGCCGCT
>CAMNPA010000215.1 GCA_946547205.1 uncultured Selenomonadales bacterium
TCAACGACTTTCGATAAGCCCGTGGCGTGTGAAGACTTAATCAGAATCGTATCGCCGTCGCGCAGATGTGATTCGACGTGTGTAAGCAAATCGTCCAACTTCTCAAACCAAGTGACGTTGAGCTTGCCCTTGACGACTTCATAAGGATTGCGCATGAGTTTGCCGCAGAGAAAAAGTCTGTCGGGTTGAGCGGCAAGCATCGGCTCGGCAAGTTGCCTGTGAAGTTTGACGCTGTAAGAATCCAAATCGGCAATATCGCCCAAAATCGCCACGCGGGATTTTTGATTCGGCTCGACGGTTTTCAAATGCTCCAAGGCGTATTTCATCGAAACGGGATTGGCATTGAACGCGCTGTTGATTATCGTCAAGTTTTTGCCGTGACGAACGGACTTAACGACGTTGCCGCGACCTTTGACGGGCGTGAAAGTTTTCAAATGCTCCAGAGTTTTTTCGACGGGAATTCCGACCGCGATTGAAACGCCTATGACAGCCAGCGCGTCGTAAAGTTGTTCGGCGGGCACGGGGCAAGAAATTTTGTAAGCCTTATCCGCAACGTAAAACTCTGCGTCGTTGGCAAGGACGGGCATTCTTATCGCGGCGTCGGAGTGCGTGCCGAAAGTGATAATGTTCAACTGGAGTGACTTCGCCTTTTCGGCAAACAGCTCGTAATAGGGCATATCGCGGTTGATAATCGCGTAGCTGCCCGGTGTCATTCCGCAGAAAATTTTGCTCTTATACTTTGCCAAACGTTCCAAGGAGCCGCCGCTGCCTGTATGTGCCGGCATAAGCGACGTAACAACTGCAACATTCGGCGGGACTTCGTAAGTGATAGAGCCGGGCAAACGTGCGAAGGCGTGCAGTGAAGTTTCAATTATTGCGTAAGCGTCATCTTGCTTAACGTTTGCAAAAGCTCTGGGAATATTGTCGTAACCGTTTTCGTTGCCCGGCGTCGATTGAACTTTGTGATCTTTGCTCAAAAAATGTTTCAGCATGTTGCAAGTCGTCGTTTTGCCCGCCGAGCCTGTGACAGCGATGACTTTGCCTTGAAAACGTCTGCGCGCCGCAATGCCGACTTCCCAAAATGCGCGACGAATATTTTTCACTTTGAGCACAGGAAAATTTTTCGGCAAACCTTTGATGTCGTGGCTCGTCATCACGCCGTCAAATTTGTCCGGATTGTCAAGGAAAGTTTTGCCGGATTTTGGAGTGACCAGAGCCAAGCAAGGCGTCGTAATATTTTTTGAGGAACTGAAAAAGAGAGCTTGCGTGAACCAACCTTGCGGCGGCGGAACAATCCATTCTCCGCCCGTGACTTTGGCGAGTTGTTCGGCAGTCCAACATTTGCCCGGCTCCGATTTGTAAATTATGTCGTCAAATTCTTTGTCGTAAAAATACGGGAAAGAAAGATTTGGTATGTGCAGCCGAATTAAATTTGGATCTTTGAATTTGCCGACGACCTTGCCATTCAAAAAGACTTGCAACGTCACGCGCAGATTTATGTTGATAATTTTTTCTATCGCAGGCGGATGCATTCCGTATCTTTCGCGATAGATGACGCCAGGCTTCCAACGATTTATCGGAAACATGTAATCCAAAAATTCATGAGCAGGCTCCGCGCCGAAAGGTTCCATGTTGCATTCGCGAATTGGCACGCCTTTTATCGACAAGCGATAATCCTCATCGACAGGCTCATCAATCGTCCAGTACGTTTCGACGCAAGGCATTGTTCGAGCGGTTATCGTGCGATATTCGGGCGCGACGTGATAGCCGACCAATTTCAGCGGTCCGATTCGTTGCGGCGTGATGATCGCTTCTTCGGGCACACTGTCAACAATCCATTCGGGACGCGGCTCAGTCAGCGGCTCAATCAAAATTTTTTCGCGCGGAGTTTCGGCGGCGAAGTCGTTGAGAATTTTTGATTGACGCGGCGGCGGCGTAAACGATATTTCGACAACATTGCCCGCTTGAGTCGTCGTGGCAGTTTTGAATTCGTTGCACAGCTTGACGAAAATTTTTCGGCTCAACTCTGCTTGACTGCCGACAGCGCGCGACGTTTGCCCGTAACCGATTGTCAGCGGAATGAATTTGACTTTCTCAACGCCGTCAGCAGAAATATCCAACGTAAAGCAACCGTAGCCGCTTTCACGTGGCGTATCAAAAAGAAGATCGCCTGCGTCGTAAATTATCGGACGATCTTTGTAAGTTTCGACGCCGTGAACTTTGTGCGCATGACAACCTAAAACCGCGTCGGCTCCCAAATCGATAAAAATTCGAGCAAGGGCTTGCGTCCTTTTGCTTGGCTTTTGAACGTAATTACTGCCCCAATGTGCCGCGACAATCACCACGTGAGCTTTTTCATGAGCGGCACGAATTCTGTCGGCGAAAAATTTTTTCCAAAGCTTAGGCGTCGTCCGCGATAAATATGCCGTGCCCGCGCTGTCAATCGTTGCGGCGGAATATTGCCACGTTGAATCGACGGAAAAAATTGCAACGGTTATATCGTTGACACGTTTATAAACCGGCGCGAAGGCTTCCTCTAAATTTTTGCCGGAGCCCGCGTGCAAAATTCCTGCCGCGTCGAGATATTCAAATTCTTCAAGCAAAGCTTCCTTGCCGTAATCGCCCGCGTGATTGTTTGCCGTCAAAACGATGTCAATGTTGGCGTTCACGAGAATATTTGTCTGTTCGGGACGAGCGCGAAGATAAAACGGACCGGAAGTGCCGGGATCTTTCGAGCCCTGCTGTCCTTTGGTGGCAATGACGCATTCAAGATTGATCATTCGCAAATCGGCGGACTTCATCTCTTCAATGTTGACAAACGGTTCAACTTCTCTTGCCCTGAAATTCATTCTGCGCCCGATATTCGTGTCGCCGCCATAAAAAAGCGTGATTGTCTTTTTAGCCAACGATGTCATCTCCTAAAGTCAAATTCGATTCATTGAGCGAACTGCACTTGCGAACGTTTTCATCTTGTCAAAATTTTTTCGTCCGTCAAGTTCAATGCCGCTGCTAACGTCGACTGCAAAAGGTTTGAGCAATTCAATCGCGTTGATGACGTTATCTGCCGTCAAGCCGCCCGCCAAAAAATATTCGCGCCGCAAATTTTTCAGCAAGCTCCAATCAAAAGTTTTGCCGTCACCTGCGCCCGCGTCTACCAAAATAAAATCGGCAAGACTTTTTTCAGCAGTCCGCACGTCTTCGGCAGAATGAATCTTGAACGCTTTGATAATCGGCTTGCGCGTGATGTCACGAATTTTTTTTATGTAAGCGTCGTCCTCGGAGCCGTGAAGTTGAGCCGCGTCGATGATGCCCGCGTTCAAAAGTTCGGCGACGTTTGAAATTTCCGCGTTGACGAAAACTCCGATCGCACGAATTTTTTTCGACAAGGCGTTGCGAAATTTTTCGGCCTGCGCGGACGTGATGAGCCGTTTGCTTTTCGGCGCGAAGACAAAGCCGACGTATTCGGGAAAAATTTCGTTGGCGGCATGAACGTCGTCGATTGTCCTAAGCCCGCAAAATTTTATCTTGGTCAA
>CAMNPA010000216.1 GCA_946547205.1 uncultured Selenomonadales bacterium
GCGTCCATGCGCGCCGGGTCTCAACTTCATTCAACTTGACTTTACCAATACGCTCTAGTCGAAGATAAACGCGAAGAACACTCCGATTAAAAAGCCGAACATTACCGCCGGGACAATCGACGATGCTCCGCCGCCAATCAATGAGCCTGCCGCACCGAGCGTGTTGACAATCGTTGCGACTGCTCCGCCGACTGCAGTGTCCGATGCCGCCGCCGTTAATTGTCCGCCGACATTGCCGCCGGTCTCCGCCATTTGTCCGACGACGCCTTTTGTCACACGTTCAATTAAATCAGCCGCCGCGCCCGATAAAGCCGTTGCCGATTCTCCGACAGCCGAATCAGTCACCGCAGGAGTTGCCGCGATTGAATTCACGTCGACTTGTTTGCCCAATGCCGCACGAATTGCACCGCTGCCGAGTGCACCGCCGACGTAAGCGAATCCGAAAAAAATCATCACGTCGCGAATCACGTTTGCAAAGGCAACGGCACCGCGTTCCTTGCCGCGAATCACTCTGATAACATTTTTGCCGATGCTGAATCCCGCGCCGTAAAGTACAATCGTTTTGCCGAATTGCAAGCCGGTATCGTGCATGGCTGTAAGAGCTTCAAAGTTCATAAAGTTCATCGCAATGCCTCTTACTCCAAAACTTGTTTGACCTCGCCGAAAATTTCTGCGTGCTGTTTGATGACTTCTTCATTGCCGAAAACACAAACGCTGTTCTGCTGAATCCCGCGCCGTAGAGTACAATCGTTTTGCCGAATTGCAAGCCGGTATCGTGCATGGCTGTAAGAGCTTCAAAGTTCATAAAGTTCATCGCAATGCCTCTTACTCCAAAACTTGTTTGACCTCGCCGAAAATTTCTGCGTGCTGTTTGATGACTTCTTCATTGCCGAAAACACAAACGCTGTTCTGATTCATGCAGTCGGCAACCAGTTTCGATAAGGCGCGAATATCTTCCTGCCGCGCAGAGAGAATTTCATCACGGGATTTTTGGCGGTCGGCATAAGTGACATTGTTCAAGCAGAAATCGGCGGCGAGTTGTCCTTTCAGCGACGGTGTCAACGGTTTGTCGCTCTTGCTCAACGTGCCGATAATGTACTTGTCCATTTCGCGATCGCTGACGTTGAAATTCGCCAAAAAGTCTGCAGTGCCGTTGAAAGTGTCAATCGTCTGCGTAAGGTTCGGATCACGATACGAGCCGAAAAATAAATTGCCCGCGCGATTGAAATTTGCAAATGCACCGTATGCGCCGCCTTGCACGCGAATTTTCGTCCAGAAGTATTCGTAGCGCAGAATCGTTTCCATAATGCCCAATGCGCCCGTGTATTCGTGACCGAGCTCAATGAAATTTGCGCCCTTGCCGACGTATTGCACGCGACTTTGACTGTAGAGACCTTCATTGCGAGATTTGCACGGGAAAGAGTAATGTTCGCGGACGAATTCTTCAACGGTAATGCTCTTCAACAATTCGGACAAGTGCGGGCGAAATTCTTTGTACAAATCACTCGTCGCCGTCACGCTGACAATCAAACCGTTGCGATTAACGAGCCGCTCATAAACATCATACAAATCATCAACGAGCTCATCAAATTGCGCGTCGAAGTCTGCGAGCAAACTCTTGAGAAATTTATTGTACGGCAAAAGACTTGCGGCATTGTACGCGCCGGTTTTAGTCTGATACGCCGAAAGTTGCGCAGAAATTATCGCGGGAGCCATGTTTTGCAAATTCAGTTCAAAGCCGATTTGGTCTTGCTCAATCAGTTCGCGAAGTCGTTTCTTGTTCGTGAAGACTGTCTTGTTAAAAATTTCGGCGAGTATGTCCGTCATTTCGGAGAGTTTCGATTTGAGAGCCTTGACGTAAACTTTCATGCGCGGCGCAAAAGAATTCGGCTTACCGTTCTCCGAATCTGCACGCAAATTCATTCCGAGTCCGCCGACGTTGAGATTCGTCAATATCGCAAGTTCTTCGTAGGAATGTTCGCGCGTGTCGATGTTGCCGAGCAGATTGGCGAGCAAATACGCATGGAACAGCTTATCTTGCGGAACTCTGCCCGCGTCGAAATAAAACGTCAGATAAATTATGCCGTGCGTGTCGACGTTGCTCCAAAGAATTCTCGTGCCGTCAAGGTCGCGGAATTGCAGCGGCAGATGTTCAGCCTCTTTGCGCAAATCTTCACGCTTAAGAATCGGAATTGTTTTCAAAGCTTCGGGCGAATCCGGCGACTGTTGACGAATTTTTAAACGGCGCGTCGTCTCAATGATGTCTTCAATCTGCGCGGGCGAGAGCGTGTTTTTAATTGCGGCGAGCTTTTCGGCTTGAGCGGCGTCACGTTTTTTGGCAAAAGATTTATCGGGCGCGAGAGTCATCAAAACTTTGTGCGGGTTGTCGAGAAAATATTTTTGGATAATGTTTTCAAAGTAGCGTTCGTCGAGACCGCGTTTAACCGCCGCGAGGTCGTCTTCGTAGCGCAGATAAGCATTCGGGTCGCCGCCATAGAGCCACGTTTTCAAAAGCCGCAAGCCGTAAATCAAACCTTTTGGCGCAAGACCGAAGTCGGCTTCGCGAAGACGGAACTCATACAAATTTATCGACGCCTGCAACAAAGTTTTGTCAATGCCGTTCGTGACGAGCCGTTTCAATTCATCGGTTAGCAGCGTGTAAAATTTTTCGACGCGATCAATTTCGGAGCCGGTCATTGTGATTGTGAAGGTCGGTTGCCGCAAATCGTCTTCAAGCCCGGCGTCAACGTCCTTGCCCAAGCCCGAATCAATCAGAGCCTTTCGGAGCGGAGCGGCGGGACTTAAAAATAATGCGTGCGTCAAAATTTCCAAGCCGAGATTCGTCAACGTGTCGAGCGTGTCACCAACGACTAAATTCAACGACAGAAAACTTTTTTCGGCGGCGGACTCTTCTTCGCCAATCGGATAGACTTCGGCGACGCGTTTCATGTTGTCGAATGCGGGATGAAAATCAATCGCCGAATCAACGCTGATTTTATCGAACGCACTCAAATATTCGCGGTCAAGATAATTCAACTGTTCGGCAATGTCAACGTCGCCGTAAAGATAAATGTAGCTGTTGGACGGATGATAAAATTTTTGATGGAACGCCACGAAGTCAGCTTGAGTCAAATTCGGAATGAATTCGGGATCGCCGCCGGATTGCCAGCCGTAACAATTTTGCGGGAAGGTCGCGCGCAAAAGTTTGTCGCCCAAAATGTCGTCAGGTGAAGACAATGCGCCTTTCATCTCGTTATAAACAACACCGCTGTATTTCAACGGAGCGTCCGCGTTTTCAATCTCGTAGTGCCAGCCTTCCTGCATCAAAATTTCGGGCGTGGTCAACATCGCGGGATTAAACACGGCGTCAAGGTAAACGTCCTGCAGGTTGCGAAAATCTTTTGCGTTGCGGCTCGCGACGGGATAAACAGTTTTGTCGGGATAAGTCATCGCGTTAAGGAAAGTATTCAGCGAACCTTTGACGAGCTCAACGAACGGCTCCTTGAGCGGATATTTTTTCGAGCCGCAAA
>CAMNPA010000217.1 GCA_946547205.1 uncultured Selenomonadales bacterium
TCGGAAGTTGTGACCGCCTTTGCATTGGATTCGTAGGCACGTTGCGCGACAATCATATTAACCATTTCTTCGACGATTTGCACGCCGGACATTTCCAAAGTGTTTTGCGCAAGGACTCCCGCTCCGTCCTGACCGGGCTCACTTTCAATCGGTGCGCCGGAAGCTGTCGTTTCGAGGAAAAGATTTTTGCCGTAAGCGTAAAGACCTTCGGGATTGATGAAACGAACGAGCGTTATCTGTCCAATTTCCGTCTGTTCGCCGCCGGCAGGAGTATCGGACACGCGACCATCGGAGCTGATAACCAAAGTTTCAATCGAGGCGTTCTCGTCAAGCGTGATGTTCGGAATGAGCAAATAACCTTCGCTCGTGACAAGTCGGCGATCCGAATCAAGCTTAAACGAACCGTCGCGCGTGTAAGCAGTCGTTCCGTCGGGCAGTTGAATTTGGAAGAAACCTTCGCCTTGAATGCCGACGTCTGCGGGACGATCTGTCGTCTGCAATGGTCCTTGCGTGAAAACTCTGTTCGTTGCCGCGACTCTGACACCCAAACCGATTTGCAAGCCTTGAGGATATTGCGTGCCGTTGCCGGAAGTGCCGCCCGCATTTCTCAACGTTTGATAGAGCAAGTCTTGAAACTCCGCGCGAACTTTTTTGTTGCCGTAAGTGTTGACGTTTGCAATGTTATGAGCCACAACGTCCATATTAGTCTGCTGCGCCTTCATGCCCGACGCCGCCGACCAAAGCGATCTCATCATGATGAATGCATCTCCTTTTATGTTTAACTTCCTTGTTTAGTCGTTTCCAAATTCTATATCGGAAAGATTTTATTCGGCATTAAAATTTTTTGCAAGCCCTAAAAAAATTTCTTATCCGCCATAAGATTTTCAGCAAGCGTTGATATAATCGCGCACAAGTTAAAATCTGATTAGAGGTGGAGGAAATGAAGTTGAAGCGAATTGTTTGTACGCTGCTCTTAATTTCCGCCGTGGGTCTATCAAGTCTCTGCTCGGCGGCGTTAAAGTACGGCGACAAGGGCGACGATGTTAAGGAAATTCAAGACTACTTAATTGCACAAAATCTCTTGCACGCGGAGGCAGACGGTTTCTACGGCGCGTCAACGGTAAATGCGATTAAGGATTTTCAAACCGCGCTCGGTCTCACTGCGGACGGAGTTTGCGGCAAAACGACTTACAAACTCTTGCGGGCAGCAGCTTATGACGAAATTGACGTGACAACTTTCAAGCTCGGCGATTATGTTCCCGAACCTTCCAATGCTCCAAGTTCAATCGTGGCTCCAATTCTCAGCGCAGTAAACGTTGTCAGCGAAGTCACTCAACAAGCAGGCATTGGTGACATCATCAAGCTCGGCATGAAGGGCGACGGCGTTTCTTACGTGCAAACCAGATTGAGTGAGCTTGGCTACTTTGACGGCGACGCCAACGGAATTTGCGACGAATCGACAATCAACGCGCTGAAAAAATTCCAGAAGAGTCGCGGCATCACGGCGGACGGCATTTGCGGAAAAAGAACTTATCGCGCTCTCGACGAAGAAACTCCGCCGCCTTCCGACGGTCAATATTATTCAGCAAACGAACCTTCCGAAGACGAACCTTTCACAGAATTTCCCGGCTACGGCAAAGTCATTCACGTTGAAGCGACGGCTTATTCCAGTCAAGAGCCCGGCTTGAGCTCTTACACAGCTACGGGAACGATTTGCAGACGCGGCGTCATTGCAGTTGATCCCAGCGTCATTCCGCTCGGCACGAAAGTTTATATTCCCGGTTACGGCTACGCAGTCGCTGAAGACACCGGCGGCGCGATTGTCGGCAACAAAATCGACGTGGCGTTTGACACTATCTCGGAGTGCTACGAATTCGGCAGACAATACATTAAGATTTACATTGTCGACTGATTGAAGATAAAAAAATTCCTCAATGTCACTGCGACGTTGAGGAGTTTTTTTTTTTTATGCGCGTAGCAAGATTGATTCGTCCGAAGCCCCATCAAAATTTTATCGGCAATAATTTGACGTTGAAGAATTTTTTATGAACGGAGCAAGATTGATTCGCCCAAGACCGTCAGCAAAATTTTATCGGCAATGATTTGACGTTGAAGAATTTTTTATGAGCGGAGAAAAATTGATTCGTCGAAGCCGTCACAAAATTTATCGGCAATGATTTGGCGTTGAAGAATTTTTTTTATGAGCGGAGCAAGATTGATTCGCCGAAGCCGTCACAAAATTTATCGGCAATGATTCGGCGTTGAAGAATTTTTTATGTGCGGAGCAAAATCGATTCGCCTGTGCCGCCTGCACCTGCAATGCTCATAAGTCCGAGACCGCCACCGAAATTTTTCAGCGACGCAAGCAAATGAATCAGCAAAATCGCACCGCTCGCGCCGTAAGGATGACCGTAAGCCAACGCTCCGCCCAATCGATTAAACTTGCCGATAAGTTTCGGATGCGCACGTTCAAACAGCACATCAATCACCGCGAACGCCTCGTTGAATTCAATCGCCGTCAAGTCGTCGTAAGTCAGCCCGTTGCGCGATAAAATTTTGTCGGCAATGATTTGAGCACCACGCGGACTTTCAAGCGGATTAACGCCGCCGGTTGCAACGTCGACAATCTGCGCGGCAGGAGACAAATTTTTTTCACGCACGAAATTTTCACTCGCCAACACGACGAACGCCGCACCGTCATTGATTCGGCAAGCATTAGCCGCAGAAATTTTCGTTCCCGCGCCCAAAGGCAACGGAGCACGTTCAAGCAGTCGACGAGAAATTTTTTTTATGCCGGTGTCTTCGTGAACGCCCGCAACTTCAACAATGTACTCGCGCAAAATTTCGGTCGATTGAGCCGCACGTTGATGACTTCGCAGAGCCCAAGAGTCGAGTTCAGCTTTGGAAATGTTCTCGGCGTCGGCAACACGTTGAGCACCTTTCAACATGGCAAGCGCGTCGAATTCGTCGGGCGAAAATTGCGCAGTGTGATAGCCGCCTTGAATGCCTTCCGCCGTCAAAGCAAATCGTTCGTCGTTCTTATGATAAACTCTCAACGGTTGCAGCGATGAACTTTCCGCGCCGCCCGCAATTATCACGTCAGCAAGCCCGCAAGAAATTTTCGCGTAACCGATTGAAATTGACGCCGCACCGCTCGCACATTGCCTGTCGACAGTCAGATCCGCCGTCGAATCGTCAAAGCCCGCAATCAACGTCATCAGCCGCGCGATATTTCCGCCGGTGCCGACAGCATTGCCGCAAATAATTTCGTCGACGTGAGCGAGTGAAAATTTTTCACGCAGAAATTTTAAAACCTTCGCGCCGAAAATTTCCGGACGAAGGCTTTTGAATTTCGTATTGGCAACGACAATCGGAGTGCGTGCGCCGCCCAAAACGTAAACAGTTTTTTTTCGCATGGTCAATCGTGAATGAGTTCCTCTAAAGTTTTGTAAAGCTGTTCGGGATCGGCGGGCTTAGTCAAGTGAGCGTTCATGCCGGCGTTAAGCGAGCGTTGAACGTCCT
>CAMNPA010000218.1 GCA_946547205.1 uncultured Selenomonadales bacterium
TGCGGGCAATTTTTTTTTGCGCGAATGATAATTTCTGCTATAATGGCGTAAAAATTCTTATCGGAAGGAGCTGCGGAGTTGAAGTTCCTGAAAAAATTTTTCGACGGCATTCAACGCGACTTGCGGCTATTTTTTTTCGTGCTGATTTTGCTGGAAGTCTATCGCGGGCTGTTCATCTTGCTGATGTCAAATTATTTGGGCGAAACGTCGGGCGCAATGCAAATTTTTTCGGCAATGTTCGCGGGCTTGCGATTGAGTTTGAAGACTGCGGGCGCGGTCACGTTAATTTCGTTCGTGCTCGTGACAATCATCGGTTTGCGTTCACGGTTGCGGCTCGTCATCGGAATTATCGCGTCGCTGATATTTTCGCTGCTGTTCATGCTAAGGTTTCCGTATTATCGCGCGTTCCAATCGACGTTCGGGCTTGAAGTCGTACAAGGGCTTCACGACGACATTTGGTCAATAATCGTGACGATGTTTCAAGAATACGGGTTCGCGTGGCGATTTTTCGTCGCGATAATTCTAACGCTCCTTTGCATTGCGGCGTTGAGTCGTCTGCTGATTCTAAAAACGTTTCCGATGCCCGAACTCGACGGCACGTTGAAAAAAATCGGCTTTACGTTGTTGACGGTCGCGGGAATTTTTCTCTTCGGAATGTTTGTGCGATTCGGCGGCAGTTTCACTTACGCAAGCGGCATAAATTGGGAGAACGCAAGCATTACGTCCGACGCTTTTTTGAACGAATGCATACTCGACGACGCGCAAGCTCTCTATCGTGCAAAGTCAATGGCAAAACGCATGGAGGCAGGCGAAATTTCCGGTGTCGACGCTGAAAAAATTGCAGAGTCCGCGCTGATTATCGCCGACAACAAAGAGCTCGCCGAAAAAAATCTTGCGCCGTATCTCGAACGCAAAGCTAAAGGTCAACGAATCGCGACGCCCAAACATATTTTTATAATTCTTGGCGAAACGTTCATGCAGTGGCCAATGCTCGGCAAATACGATGAACTTTTGGTTGCGGAAGGCGTCAAGTCTCTCATTGCCGAAGAAAATTGCTACTACAGCAGAAATTTCATGCCGAACGGCGATTTCACGTCAACGGCGATAACCGGGCTCGTTACGGGACTTCCCGACGTGAATATCAAGATAAATTATCAATCTCGCACCTACGACAAGCTTTACATCACGTCAATGGCGGCTCCGTTCAGAGAATTAGGTTACGCTGTCGATTTTTGGTACGGCGGAATGCCCGGCTGGGATTCGATTGCGAAAATGTCGCTCGCGCAAGGTTTTGATAATTTTTACGGCTGTCCGGACTACAACGCGCCAAAACAGACGACTTGGGGCACGAAAGACGAAAATTTATTCAACGCACTGATTGCACATTTGGATTCGGAGCCGCCGACAGTTCATTTGATTATGACGACGACAAATCACCCGCCGTATAATCTCGACCTTGCAGCGGAAGGTTTTCACATCGACGCGGTTAAAGAAGCGTTGAAAAAATTCCCGAACATCGACGATCCGAATCAGCTCGCGATTGAACTCGGTCATTATTGGTACATGGACGAAGTTATCACGAACTTTGTCCGCAAAGTCACCGAAAAATATCCCGAAAGCGTTTTCGTCGTGACAGGCGACCACGCTGTTCGTTGCGACCCGTCAACACACCCGACAATCTTTGAAAAGCAGAGCGTTCCGTTTATTTTGTACGGTGCAGGCATTACAAAAGAGATTCTTCCGCCGGATGCAGTTGGCGACCATATTTCAATCGTTCCGACGTTGATTGAACTCATCGCGCCGAAAGATTTTGCGTATTATTCAATCGCGCCAAGCCTTTTTGACAGCGACGGAGTCGGATTCAACAACACTGCCTTTCTTACGAGCAAAATCGCCGGGCAAATCGATTCGGACGTGACTGAACTTTTGCCGCACGTGGCTTCCAGCGAATTAAACGACGTGAATTTGACTGACGAACGCGCTCACGCAATACAAATCATCGGCGCAATGAGAACTGTCGCTTGGTGGATCATCACGAAAGGTCTTTTCTTCGGCGGCGAAGGTTAAAATTCTCTCGCGATAAATTTTTTCCAAATCGTGGTTTGAAGTTCCAAAGTATCTTTCAAACGGACTTCAAGCCGATTTTTTTATTTCAAAATCCAAATCTCACGCCGGAAGAAAACTCGTTGCTCGTCGAACGTCAAAAATTTTTATCGCAACGCCTTGAACTCGGCATCGACGCACCGAAACGCAAAATTTTATCGGTCAAAGCACAGGCAGAAAGATTTTTCGAGCGATTGGACAAAATCAGCGACGGCGACAATTTTATTGGCGAACTTGCCGCACTTCAAGCCGAACCTCGCGCAGATTTCGATTTGCTGACGGAAAGTTTATCGCGAATCATCACGGACGCACAACGCAAGACTGATTTTTTCGCCGAACATAAAAATTTGGTCGTCACTGTCGTAAATGCGCAGTCGTCGTGGAATGACAGCTATAAATCGTTCAAAACGAGCTTGCGGGAAGAATTGGCGGCGACTTGCAGGAAAAATTTGAGACGGAACAAGAACTTTACAAGCTGGCGGAAAAATTTCAGCGCGATTTGCAGAAAATAATCTTTTCGCGCGACAAAACCGAGGAACGAATATTTTTATTGTGCCGGGCAGAACCGCTTTTGAACATCTCAATAGACGAAATCAGCGAATTTATCCGCGACAAAGAGCTTGACGCCATATCGGAAGAAGTTTTGACGCAATTCGCGGAGTTGAGACGACAAAATTTCGCAACGTACATATCGGACAGCAAAGCATACAGCGAAGCCGTTCAAAAACGCGAAAAAGAATTCAACGCGCTGATTTTCCGCATGAGAAAGGATTTGCGTAAAAAATGAGCAGCAACATTTCGCGCCGTGGCGATCATATTCGCGTTTTGCGGTCGTTGGGCTACTATCATCACGGAGTTTTTGTCTCAAATGACGAGGTAATTCACTTCACGACGGCTGAAAACGACGGAATTCTTGATTGGTCGAAGGCACGCGTTATGCAGACCGATTTGCAACAATTTCTGCGCGGCGGCGAGCTTGAAGTAGTTAAACATGATGAATCGAAGTTGTATCCTGTTGATGATATAGTCGAATATGCCCGTGATTGCGTCGGCGACACCGGTTACAATCTTTTTCGAGAGAACTGCGAACATTTTGCGAATGAATGCGTTATCGGCGAGCACAGAAGCAAACAATCGGACGGTTTTATCGGCGCGATTAAAACTGCGGCAGATTTTGCAGGAGATAAGGTTATGGGATTATTCGGAACAATCGCTTCAACAGCTTTGGACTTTTTGGGAAATATTTTTAGCTCTCCGTCGTCCTCAAGCGGCAGAAAACCTGCCAAAACCGAAAAAGTTAAGCTTGAACAGGTCGAACGCGACAGACAAATTAAACTTGCCGAGATTGAGCGCGATAAATCGTTAAGTCTTGCCGACAAGGAAGCCGCACGCTT
>CAMNPA010000219.1 GCA_946547205.1 uncultured Selenomonadales bacterium
AGCTTTTAGGTTTTAGCTTTTAGCTTTTAGCTTTTAGGTTTTAGCTAACGACTAACAGCTAACAGCTAACAGCTAACAGCTAACGACTAACAGCTAACAGCTAACACAGGAGGAATAAATCATGTGCGGTATTGTCGGATACATTGGCGATAAAAAAGCGGCTCCGATTCTTTTGGACGGCTTGACGAAATTGGAATATCGCGGCTACGATTCGGCGGGCATTGCAGTCGATTGCGGCGACAAGGTTTTTGTTGAAAAGGCAGTTGGACGGCTTGACGCTCTCAAGGACAAATTGCGCGGTCACATGCCCAATGGAACTGTCGGTATCGGTCACACGCGTTGGGCGACGCACGGTCGTCCTTCCGATTCAAATGCTCATCCTCACACCGATTGCCACGGTGAATTTGTCGTCGTCCACAACGGAATTATCGAAAACTATTTGCCGTTGCGCGAAGGCTTGATAAGTCGCGGGCACGTCTTCACGAGCGAAACCGATACCGAAGTCATTGCGCATTTGCTTGAAGAATTTTATCACGGCGATTTTGTTCAAGCTGTCCGCGAAGTTCTGAATAAAATCGAAGGCTCTTATTCGTTGGCGTTCATGGCGAAGAATCATCCCGATATTTTGATTTGCGCCAAACAGGACAATCCGCTTGTCGTCGGCTTAGGTCGCGGCGAAAATTTCATCGCGTCGGACATTCCCGCAATCATCAATCACACGCGGCAGACTTACATCTTAAACGACGGCGAACTTGCATTGGTGCGAAAAGACTCCGTTGAAATTCTCAATCGTCGCGGCGAACGTATCAACAAGAAAATTTTTCACGTCACGTGGAACGCGGAAGCTGCCGAAAAAGGCGGCTACGAACACTTCATGCTGAAGGAGATTAACGAGCAACCTAAAGCCGTTCGCGACACGATGAGCAAACGCATTGCCAAAGACGGCGGCTCAATCATTCTCGACGAGCTGAATTGGGACAAAAATTTTCTTGACGGCATCGACAAAATTTATATCGTCGCGTGCGGCACTGCTTATCACGCCGGGCTTGTCGGCAAATTTTACATTGAGAAGCTTGCGCGGAAATTGGTTGAAGTCGATTTGGCGAGCGAGTACCGTTATCGCGATCCAATTGTCGACGAAAAAACTTTGGTTATCGTTGTCAGTCAATCGGGCGAAACTTCGGACACATTAGCCGCGCTGAAAGAATCGAAACGACTCGGCGCGAAAACTTTGGCGATAACAAACGTCGTCGGCTCATCAATCGCGCGCGAGGCTCATCAAGTGATTCACACGTGGGCAGGCCCGGAAATTGCCGTTGCGTCGACGAAAGCTTACACGACGCAATTAATTTTGATGTTCATGCTTGCACTTTACATGGCGCAGATTTGCGGGACGTTGTCGCCCGAAAAAATCCGCGAACTGATTGAACTGCTCAAAAAAATTCCCGCGCAGATTAGCGAGACTTTGTCGGACGTGGAGCCGATTAAAACTTTTGCGCGGCAATACGGTTTCAATGAAGACGTGTTTTATATCGGTCGCAGTCTCGATTACGACGTTGCATTGGAAGGCGCGCTCAAGCTCAAAGAAATTTCTTACATTCACGCGGAAGCTTATGCGTCGGGCGAACTGAAACACGGAACTCTTGCGCTGATTGTCGAAGGCGTCCCGGTCATCGCGCTTGCCACTCAAAAGAGCGTCTACGAAAAAACTTTGTCGAACATCAAGGAAGTCAAAGCCCGCGACGCGATTGTCATCGGCATTGCGGCTCAAGGCGATTCGGAGCTGGAAAAATATCTTGACCATGTAATTTTTGTGCCGGAGACTGACGAGCTGTTGATTCCGCTCTTAACCGTCGTGCCCTTGCAACTTTTAGCTTACTATGCGGCGATAACTCGCGGTTGCGACGTTGACAAGCCTCGAAACCTTGCAAAGTCGGTGACCGTGGAGTGACGAATTAAAGGAGAAATGTATGAGTTTTTTTACATCCGAATCTCAAGATTTGCATAGTGAATACGATCAGTTAAGGCGGCAAAAAAGTTCTGCGGGATTAAAATTAGACGAAATTGATTCCGTAAATCAAACAGGAAAAATCAAGAACTATTCCATATCGCTCGACAATTGCACTTGCGTGGATTTTATAATGCGACAAAAACCTTGTAAGCACATGTACAAATTGGCTTGTGAACTCGGCGTTTTTCAAATCGGTGACAAGGCTAAGGATAAAAATTTGCCGGCTTCATCGGCAGACAAAACCAAGCACCTTCGCGACAACATAAAAGCTTTAATTAGCCCTTTGACGACGGAAACTCAATTGAAACTGCAGGAATTTACTTACAGGCCCAAGAAAAAAATTTATGAGATAAATACAGACAAGAACATCGACGTTTTAATTGACGCGGGATTGTTGATCAGCCATGAAGTTACCGTGAAAGAGGCAGTCGAGCAACTTACCGTAGCTGAAATACGCAAGATGTGCACCAATGAGAAACCTAAAAAGAGTTTTCGACGCAACGAGCTTATCGAATTTTTTCTTGAAAACTATTTTGATGAAGCGCAGTCGTTTAGAAGTAAATTTTATAGCGATAAAGTTTTCGTGGAGCTTTCAAAAGAAATTATGGACAATTTAGCGGCTATTCACAGATTTTTATGTTCGCTGGTCGGTGCTGTATCTGAAAGATATTACCATTATGAATGAACGTGTAGAAATTTTAGGTGTGAAAGTCGACGCGGTGACGATGGCTCAAGCTGTCGAACGCGTGACGAATTTAATCTGCGCGGGCAAACCGTCAATAGTGGCGACGGCGAACGCTGAAATGCTTTTGCGGGCGACACACGACGACGAATTGAAAACAATCTTGAACGCGTCGGATTTGGTCGTGCCGGACGGAGCGGGAACAGTTTGGGCAGCTCATCATCTCGGCAAGCAAATGCCTGAACGTGTCGCGGGCTTCGATTTGGTTCAAGAGCTCATGAAAATTGCTCCCGCACATGATTTTAAATTTTTTCTGTTCGGTTCTGCGCCCGGCATCGCCGATAAAGCCAAATTAAAAGCCGAAACGCTTTATCCCGGCATAAAAATCGTCGGAACAAGAAACGGTTACTTCACCGCTGACGACGAACCCGAAATAATTTCGCAGATAAAAAATTCCCGCGCTGATGTTTTATTGGCGGCTCTCGGCGTTCCCAAGCAGGAGAAATGGCTCTTCGCGCACATGAACGAACTAAAAATTCCCGTGTCAATCGGCGTCGGCGGCACTTTCGATGTGATGGCAGGAGTCGTCAAACGTGCACCGCTTTGGATGCAAAAGGCTCGGCTCGAATGGCTTTTCCGCGCAATGTTGCAGCCTTCGCGCGCAGGAAGATTGCTCGCCTTGCCGAAATTCGTTTGGAAAGTTCATAAGCAGAAAAAAGCTTTAAGCTGTTAGTCGTTAGCTGTTAGTCGTTAGCTTTTAGTCGTTAGTCGTTAGGAAAATCCTAAAAGCTAAAAG
>CAMNPA010000220.1 GCA_946547205.1 uncultured Selenomonadales bacterium
TGAATATCGCGGCGGTCTCTGAAGCTCTCGTTCTCGCTCAAAAAGCCGGTGCTGATCCCAAAAAAGTTTTTGAGGCTGTACGCAGTGGACTGGCGGCAAGTCAAGTTCTTGACGACAAGGCTCCGAAAATGTTCAATCGCGACTTCAAGCCCGGCGGAACGCTCGCAATAAATCTCAAGGACATCACAAACGTCATGGACACCGCCAAAGCTCTCGACGTGCCGCTTGTTATGACGAGCACTCTTCAGCAAATCATGTTGAGCTTGAAGGCGTCGGGGCACATCATGGACGACCACAGCGGCATTGTTCAGTTTTACGAGCAAATTTCCGGCGTCGAAGTCCGCACCAAGGAGGCATAAACAATGGCAAAAGTTTTGAAGTCTGAACTGTTCGCGAAAATTCCTAGCGTCGACGAAAAATTTTTTCACGCGGAATTGTCTGCGGCTCTGAAAAATTTCCCGCGCAAAATTGTCGTGCTTGACGACGATCCAACCGGCGTGCAGACTGTCAACGGAATTTCTGTGTATACTGCCTGGACGGACGCGGACATTGAGGCGGGCTTTGCGGAAGAAAATTCCATGTTCTTTATCTTGACGAATTCTCGCGCGTTCTCCGTTGAACAGACTCGCGACGAACATAAAAAAATTGCTGAACGTGTCAGCGCGGCGGCTAAAAAATTCGGCAAAGACTTCATGATTATCAGTCGTTGCGATTCGACTTTGCGCGGTCATTATCCGCTTGAAACTCAAACATTGCGTGAAACTCTGGAGTCTCACGGCAAAAAAATCGACGGCGAAATTTTAATGCCATTCTTCAAAGAAGGCGGACGTTTCACAATCGGCGATGTACACTACGTGCAGGAAGGCGACTATCTCACTCCGGCGGGCGAAACCGAATTCGCGAAGGATAAAACTTTCGGCTACACGAGCTCGAATCTTGCCGAATACGTCGCGGAAAAAACTCACGGCGCATTTAAAAAAGAATCCGTCACTTGCATTGGTCTCGACGAACTGCGCGGCGGGCGTGTCGATGAAATTTCTGCGCGGCTAGAAAATGTCAGCGACTTCAACAAAATTATCGTGAACGCGGTTGATTATGTCGACGTGGAAATTTTCTCAATCGCGCTGATTAAAGCCATGTCTGCCGGAAAAAATTTCCTGTTCAGGACGGCGGCGGCATTCACGAAAATTATCGGCGGCGTTGCGAATAAAGCTCTCCTGTCGCGCGAAGAACTCGTTGACGATAAAAATCCCAACGGCGGCTTGATAATCGTCGGCTCTCACGTCAAAAAGACCACCGCGCAACTTGACGAGCTGAAAAAAATTTCGGCGATTGAGTTCATTGAGTTTGACGTTTCGGATTTGAATGCAGTCGACAAAATTATTCAACGTGCGGAAGAAAATATTTCTCGCGGACAGACGACGGCAATTTATACAAGCCGAAAAGTTCTTGACGTTGGCAACGCGGAGAAAAATCTTGCGGCTTCCGTGAAAATTTCTGACGCGCTGACGAGCATTGTCAATCGGCTGAACGTGCGCCCGAAATTTTTGATTGCGAAAGGCGGCATCACTTCCAGCGACGTTGGCACGAAAGGTCTCGGCGTCAAAAAGGCTCTCGTTCTCGGTCAAGTTGCGCCCGGCATTCCCGTTTGGAAAATCGGCGCGGAAAGCAAATTTCCCGGCATGAGCTACATAATTTTCCCGGGCAATGTCGGTGCAGTCGATACGCTCCGCAAAATCGTCGAGACTCTCGGCGCATAAAAAAAAAATCGGTCGGCGCAATGTTCCCATCCGTCGACACACATAAAATACCCACGCGCATATTCTAGACGAAAAAAATTATAGTGGCAAGTTTTTTTACGCGGCGATTTATCTTTGGTCAGTCGCCAATTTTTTTGCAGGAGTGATTTTTATGTTGATGGTTGTCTTTTTGCTCGGCATCGCGCTGTTGATGTTGCTCATCATAAAATTCAAAGTGAATCCGTTCCTCGCGCTGATTTTCACGGCGATTGTTATCGGCTTCGGCGCAGGTCTTCCCGTTCAAAAAATGGTCTCAAGCATTGCGTCGGGCTTCGGCGGCACAATGGGCGGCATAGGAATTGTCATCGCGCTCGGAATTATTTTGGGTCAACTGCTTTACGAGACCGGCGGCACTGAAGGAATTGCAAGCCTCGCGCTGAAAAAAATCGGCGTGAAAAATTCTCCGGTCGCGCTGTGCATTACCGGCGTTATCGTCGCCATTCCCGTTTACTTCGACGCGGCATTTGTCATTCTCGTCAATCTCGCCAAACAACTTTCCGTCAAGACAGGCATTCCGCTCGTGCGCTATGTCACGGCTCTTGGCGTCGGCTTGATAATCGGTCACTGCGTCATAATTCCTACACCGGGTCCGATGGCAGTTGCTGATGCGGTCGCGGCTCCAATGGGCTCGTTCGTGCTGTACTCGTTGCTGATTTGTATACCGGCGGCATTGGTCGGCGGCGTGCTCTATTCAAAAGCAACGGCTCAAAAATTTTTCCCGGAACAGTGCGGTCACGAAGTCGAAAACGTGAGCTTTGAAGTCGACGAATCGGGCGATCGTTGTCCCGGAACTTTGGCGATTGCTTTGATTCTCTTCCCGATAATTTTAATTTTGATGGGCACGATTGCGGGCGCGTTAATCGACAAAACTTCAACGGTCGGAGCGATTTGCACATTCATCGGCGACAAAAACGTTGCGCTGTTTATCGGCGTCGTTGCGGCTCTGTTTATGTTGCGTCCGTATTTCAAACGTCCGTCCGAAGAAATGATAACCGACGCGGGCAGTCAAGCCGGTATGGTGCTTTTGATAACGGGCGCAGGCGGAAGTTTCGGCGCGATTATAAACGCAACGGGCATCGGCGATTACATTGTCAACACCATGCAAGATTTCAACGTCCCGCTGATAATTTTGGGCTTCGTGCTGTGTCAAATTCTGCGTGCGGCTCAAGGTTCGGCAACCGTTGCTCTCGTGACGACTGCGGCTATCGTTGCGCCGTCAATCAATGCGGTTGGTGCGTCGCCGGTCTTAGTCGGACTTGCGATTTGTTGCGGTGCAGTCGGACTTTCTCTGCCGAACGATTCGGGCTTCTGGGTCGTCAACAGATTTTCGGGCTTCACATTCCCGCAGACAATGAAGGCTTGGACTCTCGGCGGATTCGTCGCGGGCTTGACGGGACTTGCAATAGTTTTGATCCTCAGCATGTTTCAGAGTATGCTCCCCGGTTTATTCTGAACGTTTTCCACAACCCTTTTGCTCTCGTTGACGCGGGAGCTTTTTTTTTTGACGGCTTGCAAAAATTTTTGAGCTGTTATAGACTGCGCGATATTTGACTGCTGAATTTAGGGCGTGTTGGTAAATTGCATTTGGCTTACGGTTGATTTTAATTTTTAGGATCTACTTTTTCTTTGCTGCGCCCAAAGAAAAAGTAGCAAAAAGAAAGGGCGTT
>CAMNPA010000221.1 GCA_946547205.1 uncultured Selenomonadales bacterium
CAAAAATCGTTCGCGACAAAACGACGTTCGCATTGTTTGAAAGTCTGCCGATGAAAAAAAGTTATAACGACAAATCGTTTTTGAATTCGGTTTCGGGAATGGTGCTAAGTGAATTTTTCCGCTACGAACGAAACACTTTGGCGAGCTTGAACGCAAAATTCACGTCGCCGGAAGTTTTAATGTTCCCGCAAGAAGCAATGGACACGATGTATTTGCGGCTGTTGTTCGCGCTGAAAGAACGTGACGTTGAGCAAATATTTTCGCCGTTCACGTGGAGCATCGTCGAGGCGTTCGCGTTCCTTGAAAATAATTGGGAATCACTCTGCAACGACATTGAACTCGGCAAGATAACTTTCGCGCTTGACGTGCCCGAAAAATTTTTGCGCTCAATGAACGGCTTTTTATTGCCCGACAAAGTTCGTGCCGATGAGTTGCGAGAAATTTTCCGTGAAGGTTTTGATAAGCCTGTCGCTCAACGCATTTGGAAAAAGCTCAATCAAATTATCGCGGCGGGAACGGGCAGTTTCAAAATCTACACCGCGCAAATGAAACGCTACATCGGCGACGTTGCACACTCGAACGGATTTTTTGCCTCGTCGGAAATGTTGATGGGCAGAGCGATTGACGGCGACAACTACGAACTTATTCCCGGCTTGAATTTTTATGAGTTCCTGCCCGTCGACGACACGCGCCCGATTTTTTTGAGTGATGTTGAAGTCGGCAAGGACTACGAAATTATTTTGACGAATCAAGCGGGACTTTATCGCTATCGCACGGAAGATATTATTCGCGTCGTGGAATGCGGCGGCGGCAAATTGATTTTCTCATACGTCGGGCGCAAAAACGATACGCTGAAACTTTCGACGGCGAGCATTTCCGAAAATGACATTTACGAGACGCTTGCCGAGGTCGAAAAGAAATTTGACTTGGGCATTGTCGATTTTGCATTCTTCGCCGAAAACGAACGCTTGAGGATTTTGTTGGAGCCGAAGAAAACTTTCAACGGAAACACGACGGAAATTATCTCTGCGATTGACGAAACTCTTTGCCGCAAAAATTTTTCCTACGCCGCCGCACGAAAAAATAATTTGCCGTGTTGCAAAGTCGATTGGAATCAAGTACAGACGCATTTGCTTTATCGCGACGTGGAACGCTTCACGAAAAAAACTGCGCCAGACCAAATTAAACCTACACACCTTCTGAACACCGCCGATAAGATAAAATTTTTCTTGTCAAATACATAAAAAGGAGGCTTTACCATGAAGATTTTCAAATTCTTGTTGCTCCTGCCGATAATCGCGCTGCTTGTCGGTTGCGGCGGCAAAACTGCCGATAACACCAATCCAACGCGTTTCGGCACGGGCGGCACCGGCGGCATGTATTATCACTATGGCACGGAGCTTGCGAAGCTGATTCAGTCTGACGGCAAAGGCTACAAATTCGACGTGAAAAATACTGCAGGTGCTGCCGCAAATTTGCGTCTCCTGCGCGAAAAGTTCCTTGACATTGCAATCGTCCAGAGTGACACGCTCTCAAATGCTGTCAACGGCACGGGAATTTTTACGGAGATCGGACCGGGCGTCGGCTATGCGGCTGTCGCGGGACTTTACACCGAGGCTTGTCAAATCGTCGTTCCCGCAAATTCCGAGATTAAAACCGTCAACGATCTTGTCGGCAAAAAAGTTTCCGTCGGCGAAAAAGAATCGGGCGTCATTCAAAATGCCGAGCAAATTCTTATGGCGCACGGACTGACTTTTGAAATGATTGAGCCCAGCTACTTATCATTCGCTGATTCTGCCAAAGCGTTGGAGTCCGGCAAAATTGACGCGTTCTTTGTCACGGCGGGCGCACCTACCGGCGCAATAAACGATCTCGCCATGCACAAAGAAATTCGTCTGCTGTCAATCGCTCCCGACATTCAAAACAACATGATGAAACTTTACAAAGGCTACACGCGCTGCACAATTCCCGCCAACACTTATCAAGGGCAAACGGAAGAAATTTCGACAATCGGCGTTAAAGCTGTCCTCGTCGCAAGCACTGATTTAAGCAATGAAACAATCTCTTATTTAACCGAATTCATCACGAAAAATGCCACGAAACTTCCGCACAACAACACCAACAACGAATTCACGACTTCCTACGCTGTCGAAGACATTCCCGCCACTTTCCATGCAGGCGCGGCGAAATTTTACGAGACTCAAGGCGTTAAAGTCAACGTCTACAGCGGCGCGGCAAGTGAAACCGTCAAAGCAAGCCAAGACTGAAAGGAGACCGCCATGTATACACTTGAATTCAACATGTACCAGACACTCGCTGTGGCGGTCGTCATGCTCTACGTCGGCACGCTCCTCAAACGTCGCATCGAATTTTTGGAAACGTTCTGCATTCCGTCACCTGTCGTCGGCGGTTTATTGTTCGCAATCGTCAGCTGTATTCTCTACACGTCGGGCGTTATCGGCTTTTCATTCGACGAGACGCTTAAAAATGTCTGCATGGTCGCGTTCTTCACGTCGGTCGGCTTTCAAGCAAACGTCAAGATTCTCAAAAGCGGCGGCGTCGCACTGCTGATATTTTTAGGTTGTGTCATCGCGCTGATTCTGTGTCAAAACTTTTTGGCGGTCGCGCTGTCGAAAGTTCTGGACATCAGCCCGTTTATCGGACTTTGCACCGGCTCAATCTCAATGGTCGGCGGTCACGGCACGGCAGGAGCATTCGGCCCGGTTCTTGAAGATTTGGGACTTGTCGGAGCAACGACGCTTTGCACGGCGGCGGCAACGTTCGGTTTAGTCGCGGGTTCATTGATGGGCGGTCCTTTAGGTCGTCGATTGATTCTCGGCAAAGATTTATTGAAGACCGCGATTAAAGCTGATGAAACTCCGCTTGTTGAAGAAGAAAAGAAACATGAACGCTCCGTCAGCATGTACGCGCCCGCAGCTTATCAACTCGCAATCGCAATGGGTGCCGGTACCGTCGTTTCAATGTTGCTCTCGAAAACGGGCATGACTTTTCCTGTGTATATCGGCGCAATGATTGTCGCGGCGATTATGCGCAACTGGAGCGAATTCACGGGACAATTCACGATGCACATCGGCGAAATAAACGACATCGGCGGCATTTGCTTATCGGTCTTCCTCGGCATCGCAATGATAACTTTGAAACTTTGGCAGCTCGCTGAACTCGCCGGGCCGCTCGTCGTATTGTTGCTCGGTCAAACGACGTTGATGTTCATTTTCGCGTACTTTATAATCTTCAACGTGCTCGGTCGCGATTACGACGCGGCAATTTTATCGGCGGGCAGCTGCGGATTCGGCATGGGCGCAACTCCAAACGCTATGGCTAACATGCAGGTTTTGACGAGCAAATTCGCGCCGTCGGTCAAAGCTTATATTCTCGTTCCGATTGTCGGTTCAATGTTCGCGGACTTCATCAACAGCTTGACGATAACATTTTTCATCAACTTCAT
>CAMNPA010000222.1 GCA_946547205.1 uncultured Selenomonadales bacterium
TCAACGGGCGCAGAAATTTTTTCAACGGGCGCAGAAATTTTTTCAACGGGCGCAGAAATTTTTTCAACGGGCGCAGGAGTTTCTTTAACAGGTTCGGGAATTTTTTCGACGGGCGGCGGAGTTTCTTCGACAGGCGCGGGAAATTCTTCTTCCGTCAAAATATTTTTGAATAACTCGTCAACTTGCGGCACGTCGTCAATCATTTGCGTTGTTATCGTCAATTCTGATTCAAGAATCGTGCGCAACTTTACGAGAAAAGCTTTCTTCTCGCGAACGAATTTATCATACTCCGACAAAATCGCGTCGCGTTTCGTTAATGCGCTGTCAATCTTGCGTTTTGCATCAAGGCGCGCTTCTTCCTGAATTCGTTGACATTCGCGGGCAGCAGATTCTTTCATGTCGTCGGCATTTTTTTTCGCGGCGGTAATGACTTCATCAGCCGTGCGTTGCGCAACCATCAACGTATCGTTCAAAGTTTTTTCCAGCTTGCGATAATGCTCAAGTTCTTTGTCGTTGGCATAAACTTGATTTTTCAAACGCTCGTTATCGCGAAGGAGCTTTTCAAAATCGTCAACGACTCTGTCCAAAAAATCATCAACTTCATTCTCGCTGTAGCCGCGAAAACTTTTTTTGAACTGGTGATCGTGAATATCCATTGGCGTAAGCAAATACATCGCCTCCAAAATTCATTCGGGATTAAAATTTTTTCTCGTAGCGGAAGTTGTGCGCGTCCGGCAACGATTTTACTTCTTCGGTTAATTTTTTTTCTTCTCTGCGCGACGCCAAATCTTCTGCCAAAAGCCAACCTGCCGCTTCCAACATTGCAACGCTGACTGACGGCGCGACTAATTGTCCGACAAACGGTATGACTTTGGAAATTTCTTTGGCGATAATTTTGACGGGCTGTTTTTTTATCGTGGCGACGATTGAATTGATTGCCATGTTTTTCGCGACTGATTCGGTTATCGAGCCGCCGAAAACTGCCGCCAATGCCATTGCCATCGTCGTCATTGTCACGGTGTCCGCTGCCAATCCTACGCCGGGAACAGGAACTAAATTTCCTGCCGCCGCCGCCGCCGCGTGACCGTGAATTATTTTCTTGCACTTGCTGATTTCTGCTTCTGTCATTGGCACGAGCCGTCAACCTCCGGTCTAGAAAAATCTTTTCAATAAAACGCCGACACGACCCTTTTTAGTCTGTCCGCGAATTTCTGCAACTTCCAATCGTCCGCGACCGCGCATACTCAAAATGTCTCCGGCTTTGATTGACTGTGACGCATTCTTGACGGTCTGCCAGTTGAGCTGAATTTTCTCCGCCGCAATTTCTTGAGCCGCCTTACTGCGTGACATGCCGAAGCCCGCCGCAGCTATCGAATCAACTCGGAGCGACGCGACAGTCGATTTGATTTCTTTAACGCGCTCTTCTTTGGGCGAAATGTTTTCCAAGTCGTCGACGGAAGTTTTTACGCCGGTTGAGCCGATTTGCGTCAAGTTCGCGGTGAAGTAGTCGCACATTTTCTTATCGACAATCACACGAGCAAAATCTTTCGTGGCAATGATGTCGCCGATATATTCGCGGTCGACGCCCAAACTCATGATTGAGCCGAGAACGTCGCGATGACCGAGCCGAGAAAATTCACCGTTCCACTGTGCTTTGATGACGGCAATTTCAAAATTCGGCGTGCCCTGAAATTCTGCATGACAAAAGACGGCGCGTTGACGTTCAGCACCGCGATAACCGCCGTAAAAATCAACGTTGAGTTCGCCGAGACTGTTGGCAATGACGCCTGCCATTTCCTGTTCAAACGGAGACAAAAAGCCCGTCAATTTGCACTTGCGACTTTTGAGAGCCTGCGCGGCGAAGTCGACGAGTTTAACAGCCATTGACTCGCCTTCAGTGCCCTTGTAGTAGCGAATAATTTTTTCTCTAGCGTCTTGCACTTTGCAACTCCTAACACCTGAAACCTAAAAGCTAAAAGCTAAAAGCTCAAAGCTCAAACCTCACATCTTGCGCGTAAGCCATGAAAAATCACGCTCCGGCTTTTTCTCTTCGCGATTGAAAGTAACAGTAACAGTCTTTGGCGTGCAGACGAAAACATATTCGCTGACCTGCTGAACGTCGCCTTCAATGGCATAAGTCGTGCCAAGTGCAAAGTCGATGATTCTGCGCGCGTGTTCGGCACTGGTGTCCTCCAAGTTGATTATGACGGGAATGTCCTCGCGCAGGCAGTCGGCGATGACTTTTGCGTCGTCGTCGAAATTTTTCGGTCGCACCGTCGTTATTTTTGATTTCGCCAATGGTCTGACGTTGTTATTATTGTTCGCCATGAAATTATCCCTCGCCGCCGTATTGAAGTCGATAACGTTGTGTCCCGCCGGAGTGACCGGCGGTGGTTGTATCGGCGGTTCTTGCGGTTCGGACTGCGGTTCTTCCTGTGTAACAGCGTCAATGTTTTGAGCCTCGCCTTGCTCCGACAGTCCGAGCGTTTTGCTAAACCTGTCTATGATCTCCATTAACATAAACTCCTTCCGTTTTTATGTTCTGCTTCCCAATATCGCTGTGCCGATTCGGATGACGTTCGCGCCTTCCTCGACGGCAATTTGATAGTCGTGTGACATTCCCATTGACAAAAAATCAAAAGCTTGCCGCGAAGGTTTCAGCTCATCAAAAAGCGTGCGCATTTTTTTAAAGAGCGGACGACAATTTTCCACGTCATCAAAATTCGGAGCGATCATCATCAGCCCGCGCAGTCGAAGGTTGCTTGCCGCGTCAACAGTTTGTATCAGCGAATTCAAATCCTCAAGCGTCACGCCGGACTTTTGCATTTCGCGGGCAATGTTTACTTGAATCAGCACGTCTTGAATTTTTCCGATTGACGCCGCCGCTTTGTCGAGTGCCGTCGCCAAGTGAATGCTGTCGACAGATTGAATCACGTCGAAGAGTTTGACGGCAGGTTTGACTTTATTTGTCTGCAGGTGTCCGATTAAATGTCGAGTAACGTTGCGCTCAAGTGTCGGGAATTTTTCTGCAGCCTCTTGCACACGGTTTTCGCCGATGTCGGTCGCGCCGCAGTCAATTGCCTCGCGCATGAGTTCGACGCCGTGATTTTTTGTCACGACGATTAAAGTTATCTTTTCGTCACGGGCAACGGTTCGTTTTTGGCAAGCGTCATCAATTCCCGCGAGCACCGCCTGAAAATTTTCTGCTACGCTCAAACGGCGTTCACCTCCGCAAAAATTTTTACGCGCATATATTAAACCAGTTGGCTTGCCGCGTCAATGAAAACACCTTGAAGAATTTTTTAGGGACTGTTGCATTAAATGAAGACGAGACCCGGCGCGCATGGACGCGCGCCGCACGCGTCCATGCGCGCCGCACGCGTTAGGCCCACGATTGCGCTTTCGGCTCAGCAAAGAAAAAGTAGATCCTATAAACAAAAGAAATTAAACGCTCGAATCGAAT
>CAMNPA010000223.1 GCA_946547205.1 uncultured Selenomonadales bacterium
GATAAGACGGCTCCGACTCACGATAAACAGGTTCGGGATCCGGCTCGTAATATCTGCTGCGCGACGAAGGCTCATCATCATAATAATCACGTTGACGACGCCCGCTGTTTTCGCGAACTTCGGTGACAACATTTTTCGGCGGACGACGATTGACAACAAGTTCATCGAAGTCGTGCTTCGGAACGTTGAGCAGAGCGTTCTGCATGAAGTGACTCCAAATCGTCGCAGGTATCGTGCCGCCCATAATTCCGTCAAGGCTTGAGTTATCGTCGTTGCCAACCCAAACCGATGCGACAAGATCGGGCGTGTATCCAACAAACCAGGCGTCGTTGTAATTGCTGGTCGTGCCGGTCTTTCCCGCTGCAGGTCGTCCAATCGCCGCACTTTTGCCCGTGCCCTTGGTGATAACGTCTTCGAGCATACTCGTTAAATCTGCGGCAGTTTCGGGCGTGATGACTTGTCGTCCTTCAGGAACAGCTTCATGAATGACGCTGCCGTTGCGGTCAAGAACTTTTGTAATTGCAATGTGCGGAATGTAAACGCCGCTGTTCGCGAAGGTGCCGTAAGCCGATGCAATTTCAAGCGGAGTAACGCCTCTTGTTAAGCCGCCGAGTGACACCGCAAGATTTGTATCGTTGGGATCGCCTTCAAGGACGAAAGTTGAAATGCCCATCTCTTGCGCGTAGAAAATCGCCTTGTCAATGCCGAGAGCTTGAGCAATTTTGACGGTCGGAACGTTCATTGAAAAGGTTGCGACGGTTCGCAGTGAAACATTGCCGCTGAAACGTCCGCTGGAATTTTGCGGTCTCCATCCGTCAATGTTAATCGGGCTGTCTTCAATGACGGTGTCGGGCGTGTAACCGTTTTCAAGTCCCGCGACGAAAACAAACGGTTTGAACGCAGAGCCCGGTTGACGTTCCGCCATAGTCGCACGGTTGAATTGGTCAGTGCCGCGTCCGCCGACCATTGCGCGAATGTAACCGGTTTTCGGTTCAATGGCAACGATTGCGCCTTGCGGTTGAACTATTCCGTTGGCGTCGGTGTAGTCTTCCGGCAAATAGGTCAGCAGAGCTTCTTCAGCCATCTTTTGCATGTCGAGATCAATCGTCGTGTAAACTTTGAGCCCTTCCTTATAGACAGCGTCGGCACCGTAGCGGTCAACCAAAAGTTGCGTGACGTATTCGATAAAATATCGGGCGTCCTTGTGCATTTCGGGAATGTTTTGCGGAGCAAGAACGAGTTCGGCATTTTTCGCCTCGTAAGCCTCGCTTGGACTGATGTAACCGTAATTAATCATTTGGTCGAGAACGGTGTTGCGTCGAGCAAGCGCGGCGTTCAGGTTGTTGAACGGCGAATAGTAATTCGGACTTTTGGGAATGCCCGCGAGAATTGCGCACTCATTTAAATTCAAATCCTCAACGTTCTTGCCGAAGTAAGTTTTCGCCGCCGCCTGCACGCCGTAAGCACCTTGCCCGAAATAAATCTGATTCAGATACAGCTCAAGAATTTCCTGCTTTGTGTATTGTTTCTCAAGCTGAAGTGCGAGGAAAATTTCTTGAATCTTGCGCTTGATTGTCCTGTCCTGCGTGAGATAAGCGTTCTTGGCAAGCTGTTGAGTGATTGTGGAGCCGCCTTCGGCAATTTCCTGCGCGACGATGTTCGTGTAAAATGCACGTGCAAGACCGCGCGGGTCAACGCCTTTGTGCTCGTAGAAACGATTGTCTTCGACGGCGACAAAAGCATTTTGCAAGTTGACGGGTATCTGTTCGATTTTGACGGGAACGCGATTTTCCGTGGCGTGAATGATTGCTATTTCGTTGCCCACCGAATCATAAATGTGCGACGAGGCAGGCGGCAAAATATCTTTCGACAAATCCGCCTTGACGTTGAGATTGGCAGTGACGAAACCGATGCCGATTCCGACTGCCATGACGATGATAAAAATGATAAGTCCTATAAAAATTTTCAGGAACGTTGAAGATTTTTTCTTAGGCGCGGGCGGTTGCGGACTTTGCACGTCTTCGCGCTCCAAAGCTGTCCTGCTCATAAAATCCCTCCTAAACGCCGCATATCTTATCACAAACCAATTCGCCGCGTCTATAAAGCTTTTATGAAATTTCACGTTGACAGCGCGTTGAGAGCTTGACCGATGCAAATTCCGCCGTCGTTCGCAGGAATCATTGAGTGGCGCAAAACATTTAAGCCGCGATGAAAAAGTTTCGTGCTTGTCAACGACGTGAGCAATGCATTTTGAAAGACGCCGCCGCTCAATGCAACGGTTTTTATTTTTGTCCGCAAGCTCAATTCGTGACAAGTCCGCGCGATGAATTCGGCAAGGCTCTCGTGGAAAAATTTTGCCGTGTCGAAAATATTTTCTCCGTCAAGTCGCCGCGCCAATGTCTCTGCAAAAATTTCGGCGGTCGTGTTGAAGTCGGAGTGAAAATTTTTCGTCGAACGTTCAGCGCAAGCTTGCAACTTCATTGCGGCTTCACCTTCATAGCTCGACACGGTGCAAATTCCCAAAGTTGCGGCAACGGCGTCGAACAATCTGCCTGCGCTCGTCGACGTGATGCAATTAATTTTTTTGTCCAGCAGAAATTTTTGCCCGGCAAGTTCAGCGTCGCTTGCAATGTTCAATCGGCGGGCAATGTCAACGTCGCCAATCAGAGCCAACGCAATTCGCCAGCCTTCCCGCGCAGATTTATCGCCGCCGGCTTGAGTGAACGGGCTGATTGTCGCAAGTCGTTCGTAACGTGTCGCATCGCAAATGAAAAATTCTCCGCCCCAAATCGTTCCGTCGTCGCCGTAGCCTGTGCCGTCGAATGCAACGCCGATCACTTCGCCGCGATGATTATTTTCCGCAAGACAGCTCAAAATGTGCGCGTAATGATGTTGAATTTTTATCAGCGGCACGTCGAAAGTTGCGGCAAGGTCTTCGGCAAGAGCAGTGGTCTGATAGCGCGGGTGCAGGTCGCAGGCAACGACTTCGGGCGAAATTTCCAGCAGGTCGCACATTCGAGCAATCGACGACTTCAAAACTTCAACGGTGCGCAAATCGCCAACGTCTCCGATATACGGCGAGGCATAGAGCAAATTATTTTTCGCGAGGCAAAACGTGTTCTTGAGTTCGCCGCCAATCGCGAGCACGGAAATTTTTTTGTCAACGTCATAAAAAATCGGCAAGGGAGCATAACCGCGAGAACGTCGAATCATTGACGGCTTATCGTCGACAAAATCCATGACCGAATCATCGGCGCGAAGCAAAATTTTTCTGTCGTGACTTAGTATCGCGTCGCAGAGTTTGCCGAAATTTTTCAGCGCGTCGTCGTCGTCAATGGTTATCGGCACGCCCGAAGGATTTCCGCTTGTCATAATCAGCGCGTCGGGAAAAATTATTTCGTCCGGGAAATTGAACAGCAACATATGCAGCGGCGTATACGGCAGCATCACTCCGAGGCGATT
>CAMNPA010000224.1 GCA_946547205.1 uncultured Selenomonadales bacterium
AGCATGAGCATGACCGAACGCGTCTGATTGACGCTGACATCAACGGCTTGCGTCATATTCGTCACGCGCTTACTTAGAATTGCGTCCGCCTCGTCGAAGAACAAAATGCTGTTCGACGCCTTTGCCGCCTCGAAGGCCTTGCGAATGTTTTTGGGCGTTTCGCCGACGAATTTCGATTCAATGTCCGCGTAGTTGACGGTTAAAATTTTTCTGCCTAGATGTTTTGCAATGGCGTGCGCCGCCATCGTCTTGCCCGTGCCCGGTGCGCCGTAAAGATTGATGCCGATTCGCCGCGAAAATTTATGCGTGGACGCCAAGCCCCAATCTTCAAAAACAATTTTGCTGTTTTCGGCGTAATCGGCGACGTTCAAAATTTGTTCGCGAACGTGGTCGGGCAAAATTATTTCGTCGAATGAAAATTTCGGTTCCTCGGCAACAAAAGTTTCTTCGGGCGGAGATTCGTCCGTCGACTTTTTAGAGCGGGAAACTTTGTCGTCAAATTTATCGTCGTCGCTGATTCTTCTGCCAATTCCCATATCGAGCTCCTTTGTAAAATTCTGTTGATACGAAATTTCAATTGTCGAGTTTGCCCAAAGTCACGCGGATTGATTCGGCAATGGCTTTTTGCTTTTGGAACGAATCGAGGCTTTCTTCAATGGCAAGATAGTCGCTCACGCGGATTTTTCGCATGTTGGACTTGAGCCACTGATTGAAAATCTTTTTGCCGTCTTCGGAATGGCTCATGCTGTCTCGTATCAAATCGATATTTTTCAGCATGACGGAATTAAACGCGCCCTCCAAATTCATGGCGCGGACAAGTGCTTTCAACGTGAATTCGCGCAATATGTCGATGTCTTCGTTAAGGACGGTCAACATTTCGTCCTTGGTTCGGACACCGCGTATTTTCGTCGCCAAATTTTTGACGTATTCGGTAAAGGTCGGTGCCCGCCATTCCGAACAGTAAACAATCAAGGCGTTGTCCAGTTGCCGATTTTTTTCCGCCGCAGAAATTTTCGACCACGCCGCCACGCCGACGAATTGAATCAACGCTTTTTCAAGACGCGCCAACAAATCGGATTCGGCAACATTCACGCCGAGCTTTGCCAGAAGGGTCGACCACACCTCGAACGGCAACCGCTCAAAATCAAAACCTGCCGCAAGATTGTCACGGTATTTGTCAAAAAATTTTCGCAGGGCAATTTCGTTATCCTCGGCGTTCGGGAAGGTTATGTCTTCGTGCGTCAAAATTTTCGCGAAGAAATATTTTTGCCTGTCCGCCGCCGACAAAGATTCTTCCGTCTGTAAATCTTCGGCAACGTCGTCGCGGAAATAAATTGCCAACGCTTGAAGATCGTTTTGCGTGTCTTCGCCGACAAGTTTTTGCAAACGCTCCGCAGAAGCATACGGACTTTTTATCGTCGCCTCAATGAGCGCGCCGCTGTAACGTTCGATAAGCGGATTGAAATAGCAATGTTCGCCGTTTTTGATGAGCAAACTTTTGAACAAATTTTTCGTGCTCTCTTCCAATTCGGCGCGGTAAGGGGAATTTTCTTCGGCGTTCAAACTGTCCAAAAGTTCATTCGTCAGCCGCTGATAGAATTCGTCTTCTTTCGCCAAAGTCGCGTTTGCCGTCCGCGTTATCAAATTTTTTTGGAAGGCGAAATTTAATTCACTGCGCAAAAATGCGTCGACTCTGCTCAATGCGTAACCTTCGCCCGCGTTACCGGCGTTTTCGGCATTTTTCAAACGAACGGAATCCGCACTTTCCGACGGGAAAATTTCCGTGATGTTGTCGCGAATGAGCGCAGTAAACGGCAATTCCTCCGCCACTTGTTGACAACATTCACGTCCGACGGATACGGCTCTTTTGGCAAAATTGTTCAACGCATCCTTGGCTTGCAACAGATATTGTTCGCCGCCTTCGACTTCGCCGTCTTGCGAATCGTATCTTGACAGAATTCCGAGCAGAAAAGTTTTTACGTCGCTTATGTTTTTTTCTGCGCGTTTCTTAAGAATCTCGAAACGATCATGTTCGTAATAGTATTGCATTTTGGCTTTGATGTCGGCAATTCCGTCGCTTATGCCCCAACCGTCCAGCGTGGCACTTATGTTGCGCAGACCGCGTTTAACGTCGTCTTGAGACAATTTATTTTGCCGCTCAAGATATGCCTTCGCCGAGCCGCATACAATTCGATTTCGTTGCGCAATGGCATATTTGTCGGCGGCGTCATGAATGAGCGCGGTGGAATTGTCCTGTGCAAGCCGCGCATTGCCCGCCATATCCAGCTTGTTGCCGAAGACGAAAACTTTATCGGCAAGGGTGACGCCGTCATCGTCGCGACCTTTTTGCAACATATCCAGCTGTGTTCCCGTCAAATTCGGACGATCTCCGACATTTGTAACGAGAATAATTGCGTCCGCCTGTTTAAGCATTTCCTCGGTCTGACGCTTGTGAAGTTCGGTCGGCGAATCGAATCCCGGCACATCGTAAAAAATGACGTTGCCCATATCGGCAAGCTCGTTGGATTTTATTATGACTTTTTCCACGGCGTAAGGCTCCGCCGTGCGTTCGACATGCCCGCCCGAATATTGATCGATGCCCGTTATGTAGCGGTATAATTTTTCGCGATCGTCGCTGTCGTTTATGTCCAAGATTTCCGGCGACTTGCCCAACAAATAATCAAACGTATCCTTTTCCTGAAGAATCGCCTTCAAATCTTCAATCGTCGTACCGTTGTGCTGTTGGAAAAGTGCCGCATTGCTGTCCTTGACGGTGCGCCAATATCTGAGCAAATTTTCTGCGTCCAGCTCGTCAAAAGTCGTATCTTCGGGATACTCGATGTTTTTGAGCATCTGCTTGAAATTGTCGTCAAACTTTTCGCGGGCATAAAAATAAACTTCCGCAGAAGACGTTGTGCCCGAACGAATTTCCGTCGTCGTGTAAGTGCAACGTTCGGTATATTCGGGCAGTACAATGAGATTCAGCAAAGCATTTATGAGCGTGCTTTTGCCGGCCTTTTCCAAGCCGACGACTGCAACGGTGAATTCGTTTCGCTTGAGTTTCTTAATCAAATTTTCGGCGGAACGGGTCAGCTTATCAAAAACACTGCGATCATTTTGACGGATAATTAGTCGCCGCTTGTCTTTGTCGCGTATCTCTTGAAAAACTTCGCGCACGTTTTCAAGCTTCGATATGAAATTCTGACGGTTATCCATAAAAGCTCCTCTCGAAACGGCAATTAATTTTTAAACGATATATTTTCGGATTATGATAGCTTGTTCGCAATGGATTGTCAACGTTGAGGGCGGCGGCTTGACGGCGTCGGCATTGAGAATTTTTTTTGCGGGAATGTGCGCGGTAAGTTATAATTCGACGCGCAAGACTGCACGAAAATTTTCCGACGTGAGGAGTTGCGATTGACATGGTGAAAAAATTTTTGGTCGCGCTGATTTT
>CAMNPA010000225.1 GCA_946547205.1 uncultured Selenomonadales bacterium
TCGCCGCGACAAGTTCTAAACGCGATTGAGCGATTGATTGTCGATAAAAATTTTTATGAACGGTGAACGTGATGAAAGATTTATTTTTTTGCGCCGGAGATGTCCGCGACTATCTCAACCTTGCGCGTGAAACTTTGGACGCCTTCGGAGCAATTTCCGTGCGCGACCTTTTGGCAAATGACGTGGCTCAAAAATTTTTGCGCGACAAGATGAATTTCTATCCCAACTGCGCGAAAAGTTTGGCTCTGCCGATTTTATTTGAAACGGGCATTGACGGGCTTAAGTTGGATTTCAATTTCGGACTGCGCCTTGAAGTGCCGCGCGGAAATTTTCACGTGACGATAAGCGACGACGAAAGCGGTCAAATTTTTCTGGACGAGGATTTGTCGGACGTGCGATTGATTTCGTTTGAAAAATATTTCATTCGTTGGCGAGTCGACGTAAGCCGCGACGGTGAAAAAATTTTTTCGCACACGCTGGACTTGAAAGGACAATCCGTGCTGATTTTCGCGCAACTTACCGGTTTGGGCGATATAATTTCGTTGCTGCCTTACATTCGGGCGTTCAAAGATTTTCACCGCTGCGAAGTCAAGATTATCTTGCGCGAGTACATGCGAGAATTTGCCGCGAATCTTTATCCGGACCTTGTGCAAGTCGAAGTTGCCACCGCCGAAAATTACGCGACTTATTTTCCGGTCATGTGCATTGGCGACGACCCGACCAAGCCTTTGGACGTGCGCAACGAGCCTATGGAACGCGTGCACAGAAAAATTTTCGGACTGGATGTTTTGCCGATTAAACCGACCTTCAAGCCGACTTTGCCGCGTTTAATCGTTGAGCCCTACGTTTGTATTGGCGTGCAGGCCTCCACGACGATTAAGAGCTGGCTTTATCCCGGTGGTTGGAATATTGTCGTTGATTGTCTGAAAAAAATCGGCTACCGAGTGCTTTGCATTGACCGACACGCGCAGGAAACCAACGACGGCATCACGATTCGCAAGCCTGCAAACGCCGAAGACTTCACGGGAGATTTTTCAATCATGGAACGTGCGAACATGCTTTATCACGCGGAATTTTTTATCGGGCTGGGCAGCGGACTTTCTTGGCTTGCTTATGCGGTGAATTGTCCGGTCGTGATGATTTGCGGCTTTTCAAAGGATTGGTTTGAATTTTATACGCCGTATCGTGTGGCAAATCGTCTCGTGTGCAACGGTTGCTTTAACGATGTCCGCGTCAATTTTGTTTGGAATGTTTGTCCTTATCACAAGGGCACGCCGCGCGAATTGGAATGCCAGAAAAAAATTTCGCCGCGACAAGTCTTGAATGCGATTGAGCGATTGATTGTCGACAAAAATTTGAGGCATAATGATTCGTGATTATTAATCAGTTGCAAAGCAGACCAACTGTTCCGCCGCTTTTAAAGCGGCTCGCCGCGACAAGTTTTGAATGCGATTGAACGATTGATTGTCGACAAAAATTTAACGTCAACGCAAAGGAGATGAATTCATGCTTGATAAACTGCAGAAGGTTGAAGAACATTTCGGCGAAGTTGAATCGCGATTGGGCGACCCGTCAGTCATCGCGGACGTGGAAAAATTCACGGCACTCACTCGCGAACACGCCGCACTTGAACCGATCGTCAAGAAGTTTCGCGAATACAAAAAAATCCTCGCGCAGATTGACGAAGATAAAATTTTGCTGGAGACTTCAAACGACGAAGAGCTTAGAATTTTGGCAACGGAAGAGCTCGCCGAATTGAAACGTTCAAAAATTTTGCTCGACGAGGAACTTCCAATCTTGCTCTTGCCCAAAGATCCCAACGACGATAAAAACGTTATCATGGAGATTCGCGGCGGCGTCGGCGGTGAAGAAGCGGCACTTTTTGCAGGCGATCTTTTCCGCATGTACGCACGCTATGCCGAACGTCAGAATTGGCGCGTTGACATTGTCGACATGAACGCAACGACGATTGGCGGCTTTAAGGAAATTTCGTTCACCGTTGACGGCGCGGGAGCTTTCAGCAAACTCAAATACGAGAGCGGCACTCATCGCGTGCAAAGAATTCCCGTCACCGAATCCGGCGGACGAATTCACACGAGCGCGGTTACCGTTGCCGTCATGCCCGAAGCCGAAGAAGTCGACGTTGTGATTAATCCCGCTGATTTGCGAATCGACACTTACTGCGCGAGCGGTGCCGGCGGGCAATACGTCAACCGAACTGAAACTGCGATTAGAATCACGCACATACCGACGGGAATTGTCGTTCAATGCCAAGACGAAAAATCTCAACTTAAAAACAAGGAAAAGGCGATGCGTGTCTTACGTGCCCGCGTGAAAGATTTGGCTGTTCGTGAGCAGAACGAGGCTATTGCGGCGGACAGGAAGTCTCAAGTTGGAAGCGGCGACAGGAGCGAACGAATTCGCACGTACAATTTTCCGCAAGGACGCGTTACGGATCACAGAATCGGCTTGACGTTGCACAAGCTCGACGCGATTTTGAACGGTGACCTTGACGAAATTATTGCCGCGCTGATAACCGCCGATCAGTCGAAAAGATTGTCCGCGACGAATTGAGAGGCTGCCGTTGATGAATTCATTTTTAATCGCGTTGCAATTTCTGACGCGAATTTTTATCGTCAAGCAGAGCATTTGGACGGAGCAGAGTTTCGGCGAATCGGTAAAATTTTTCCCGGCAGTCGGCGCGATAATCGGAATAATCAGCGCGGGCGTTGTCGGAGCGTTGAATTTTTTCACGGACGGGACGTTGCCGATGTTCACGGGCGCGATTGGTTTTGCATTGCCGATAATTTTAACGGGCGGCATCCACTGCGACGGACTGATGGATTCGGCGGACGGTTTATTTTCCGGTCGTGAACGCGAAAAAATTTTGCAAATCATGAAAGACTCTCGCGCAGGTTCATTTGGCGTGGTCGCAATGATTTTGGTCGCGGCGATTGAAATTTCAACGCTCAGCGAACTTGCAAGGCTTTCGACGGAATTTTTATGCGCGGCAATTTATTCGGCACCGATAATCGCGCGGCTGATGATGGTCATAACAATCGGAGCATTCCCTTATGCACGAGCTGAAGGCATGGGCAAAGCGTTCGCCAAATTCACGACGCGGCGGACAATTTTTTTTGCGACGGTCGAAACTTTTTTGCTGATGTTGCCGCTTGAATTAATCGGCGAAAAATTTTTCCTGTGCGCGATGATTGCAACGTTAATCGCGTTGGCTGTGACGTGGCGATTTGCAAACTTCTCGACGGAAAAAATCGGCGGAGTGACGGGCGACATCTACGGTGCAACGTCAACACTGGCTGAAATGTTCTCGCTGATAATTTTTTTGTTGATTGGAGCTGCTGATTTTGCTCGATGAAAAATTTTTACTGTACGCGGCGGTTTGCAAACTTTTCAACGGA
>CAMNPA010000226.1 GCA_946547205.1 uncultured Selenomonadales bacterium
CGCAAATCAGCGAAGACTACAAGGACATCGCCAAACCGCTTTTGACAGTCGGCATTCTCAACGGCGCAGTCATGTTTTACACGGACGTTGTGCGGCGGCTGACTATTCCCGTGCAATTCGATTTTCTTATCGCCTCAAGCTACGACGCGAACTCGCACACCAGCGGCAAGGTCAACATTCTCAAAAACCTTGACAATGATCCCAAAGGGCGCGACATTTTGCTCGTGGAAGACATTATCGATTCCGGTACGACGATGAATTACCTTATCGATTATTTCCTGGACAAGAAGGCGACAAGCGTCAAAGTCTGCACGTTGCTCGATAAACCTTCGCGCCGCAAAGTTGACGTTAAAATTGACTACTGCGGCTTTGAAGTTCCCGACGAATTCATCGTTGGCTACGGTCTCGATTTCGCGCAACATTATCGCAACCTGCCTTACCTGGGCATTTTGAAACGCAGCGTCTACGGCGGCAAATAAGGAGTGACCCGCGATGTTGAAGAAACTCTTTTCAATCTTGTGTATGGCGGCAGTGATTTTGTTCGCCGCAAATTCGCAAGCTTTCGCCGCAAAAGTCGTGATGATTCTTGACGCGCCGACGGGCACTTTCTCCGAGCCGGAAAAAGTTTATTCGCTGGTGCAAGATACGTTGAGCAAAATTCTGCAGGACACTGCGGGCTATGAATTTTTGCCGCCGAGTGAAACCGAAAACTACATTCAGATTTATCGCGAAGAAAATGACATGATTATCTCTTCGGGCGCAGAAGAAGGTAAGCACGACGAGAAATGGTTTAAGAAAGAAGACATTGACAACATTTGCAAACACTTCGGCGGCGACTATGTAATTTATACCCGCGTCACGAGCACCACTCCTAAAGTCTCCGTCGGAATTTTTTCCGCCAGTCAAAAGGTGAACGTCGTCACAGATTTTCGCGTCTGGTCAAATGCCAACAAAGATTTCTCTTACATGAAACGCTCCACAATGACGGGCTCTTCCACGGCGATTTATGCGGGCGTAGGAAGTTCTTCTCGTGCTCTCGAAAAGGGCTTGAAAAAATGTTTGCAAGAGATTGAAAAGGACGCAAGCACAATTAAAGCGGCGATGACGGCATAATTTTCAAGACAAAGGAGCGTTTTGATTGAACAATTTTTTGCGCAACGTCGGGTTCTATTTATTGGTGATCTTCATCGCGATAACCGCCTACGATTATTTTTCTGTCAAGCCGAAGCCGGTCGAGGAAACGAGTTATTCGCAATTCCTTCAACTGGTCGAACAAGGCGAAATTTCAAAAGTCACGCTGGTTAAAAACACGATTCAAGTCACTAAAAAGGACGGCGGCGAGTTCACGACGACAGCACCCGACGAGCCGATTGGCGATGAAACTCTTGTCGGAAAACTCGAAGCCAAAGGAGTGGACATAATTGCGCAGAATCCCAAAGATCCTCCGTGGTGGATGACGCTCCTGACATCGCTGTTGCCGATTTTATTGCTTGTAGGCTTTTGGTATTTCATGATTAATCAAGCGCAAGGCGGCGGCGGCAAAGTTTTTTCGTTCGGCAAAAGTCGTGCAAAACTCATGGGCGGCGACAAAGTCAAAGTCAAATTCGACGACGTTGCCGGTGCTGATGAGGCTAAAGAAGAACTTGCCGAGGTTGTCGAATTCCTTAAGCACCCGAAAAAATTTAACGACTTGGGCGCGAGAATTCCCAAAGGCGTTTTACTTTTCGGTCCGCCCGGCACCGGTAAAACTCTCCTTGCAAAAGCTGTCGCGGGCGAGGCAGGCGTGGCATTTTTCTCAATCAGCGGCTCTGACTTCGTGGAAATGTTCGTCGGTGTCGGCGCGTCCAGAGTTCGTGATTTGTTCGCGCAGGCTAAGAAAAATTCTCCGTGCATAATTTTTATCGACGAGATCGATGCGGTTGGTCGTCAACGCGGCGCAAATGTCGGCGGCGGGCATGATGAACGTGAACAGACTTTGAATCAGTTGCTCGTCGAAATGGACGGTTTCGCGCCCAATGAAGGCATTATCATCATCGCGGCGACAAATCGTCCCGACATTCTCGACAGAGCTTTATTGCGTCCCGGACGTTTCGACAGGCAAATTGTCGTTGACAAGCCCGACGTGACAGGACGAATTGCGATTTTGAAAGTTCACACGAAAGGCAAACCTATCGCCAAAGACGCTGACCTTGACATTCTCGCGCGACGGACGCCGGGCTTTACGGGCGCAGATTTGGCTAATCTCGTCAATGAGGCGGCTCTGCTTGCGGCGCGTCGAAATAAGCACGAAATCAACATGACCGAGCTTGAAGAGTCAATCGAACGCGTAATGGCAGGTCCCGAAAGAAAATCCAAAGTCATGAGCGAGCACGAAAAAAAGTTGACGGCTTATCACGAGGGCGGACATGCATTGGTCGGTATGTTGCTCAAGCACGCCGATCCAGTTCACAAAGTCACGATTATTCCGCGCGGACGTGCAGGCGGTTATACGTTGATGTTGCCTAAAGAAGATCGCAGTTACGCCACACGCTCCGAGCTGATTGACCGTTTGAAAGTCGCTATGGGCGGACGCGTCGCTGAAGAAATTGTTCTCAACGAAATTTCCACGGGCGCATCGCAGGACATTCAACAAGCCAGCCAAATCGTTCGCGCAATGATTATGCAATACGGCATGAGCGAAACTTTGGGCTTTGTCTCTTACGGCGGCGATCCCGCGCAGCAATATTATTTCGGGCAGTCGCAGAAAAATTATTCGGAAGAAGTTGCCGGCGAGATTGACAAGGAAATTCATAAGTACATGGAAGAAGCTTACGAATCTTGCCGCACGATTATCAACGACAACCGCGACAAGTTGGAGGCTATCGCGCAGGCTCTGATTGACCGCGAAACTTTGACGGCGCAGGAACTCAACGACATTGTTTTCGGCAAGGAAGTTCCGCAGATTGAAAAAGCCGTTTCACCGCCCGTGATTGTCGACTTGAGCAAGCCGGACGTTGAGCAGCCGAAATTTCCCGACAGTTCATCTCCGACGCCCGCATAAAAATTTTTTTGAGGAAGTGACCGCAGTTGAATTTTGCAACTCGGTCTTATTTTTTTGGAGGTGAAAATTTTGCGTCATGAATATCTGAAGCTTGTCCCGGAAAATATCACCGTCACGTTCACGGACATTCACTTTTCCAAACGACAAGGCGAGAGCATCACCGTGCACCTGGAACGTCCCAACGACAACGGTTTTGACATTGCCGAATATGTTTTGCCCGTGTGCTATTGCAAAAAGTGTATGGGCTTCACTGAGGACGAGGAATATAAATTGCGGCGATTCGTCGAAAGGAATAGTCCGCTTATTTGGGAAATTGCTCGCGAGGACGGTGAGATTGTTGCCGATATTGTTTGAGCTCTACGGTTACAAAATT
>CAMNPA010000227.1 GCA_946547205.1 uncultured Selenomonadales bacterium
GTCGCGGCAAAGACCTTGACAAAGACGAACGCTTCCAAGAATTCATCAAAGACCCTGCCAACAAAGAGTACGTTTACGGCGACAGCGAATCTTTGATGGATAAAGAGTTGCCGTCGAGTTTTTATCACGCAATGTACATTTTCTTTGCAGGAATTATCGTTATCGCATGTTTGGGCAATTTCCCGGACCTTTTGCCGCATTTCCCGAACGCTAAAGGCGAAATGAAAGCAATTTCAATGACGGCGGTCATCCAAATGGTTATGCTTCTCGTCGCCGCAACAATTCTTTTCGTCTGCAAAGTCAAAGCCAAAGACGTCGGCAACAGTCAAGTTTTCAAAAGCGGTATCGTCGCGTTGGTCTCCGTTTACGGCGTCGCGTGGATGGCGAATACTTGTTTCGGTGCACATATGGCGTTCCTGAAAGATTTCCTCGGCAATGCTGTCGCAACATACCCTTGGGCGTTCGCAATTATCGCGTTCCTGACTTCAAAGCTCGTCAACTCTCAAGCGGCAGCTATTGCGATTGTCTTCCCGATGGCGTTGAGCGTCGGCATGGACCCGGTTATCATCATGTCGTTTATCAGCGCGTGCTACGGTTACTTCTTCCTGCCAACGTATCCTTCCGACCTTGCCTGTATAGGTTTTGACCGTTCGGGCACGACGAGAATCGGCAAATACATTTTGAACCATTCGTTCATGATTCCGGGCTTAATCGGCGTCATCAGCGGCTGCTGCGTCGGCTTCGTGATGGCGCATATCGTTCTGTAAGCTGAAAATAATTTTTCCAATAAAAAGTCCTCGTTTCGGCGAGGATTTTTTTGTCTGTGCAGGAAAATCGCCGTCGTCGCCGAATAGACGCCTAATTTACTTTCAACGCCAACAAATAATCGGGGGGTGCAAATCATGGGGAAATTAATCGTTATTGAAGGCTCGGACGGCTCCGGCAAGGCGACGCAGACCAGAAAACTTTACGAACGACTGCGAGATTTGGAAGTTAATGTGCAACGCGTGACCTTTCCAAATTACGAGTCCGAATCTTCAGCTCTGATAACAATGTATCTGCGCGGCGACTTCGGCGGCTCTGCTGAAGCTGTGAATCCATACGCGGCGGCAACTTTTTACGCGGTCGACAGATTTGCCGGCTACAAAGATTGGAAAAATTTTTACGAACAAGGCGGAATTGTCTTGAGCGATCGCTATGTCGGCTCGAACATGGCTTATCAGGCTGCGAAGTTCAAGAAAAAATCTGAACGCAATAAATTTTGGACGTGGCTTGAAGATTTGGAATTTGAACGCTTTAAATTGCCCAGACCCGATTTGACAATCTTTTTGGATATGCCGCCCGCCATAAGTGCCATGTTGCGCAAAGAACGCGGTCGCGAGGACATTCACGAGGACGACGCCGATTATATGCGCAAAACTTACGACACTTACAAGGAAATCGCTCAAAAATACGGCTGGAAGGTCGTTAATTGCGCCGATAAAAATTTTGCGCGCAGCACAATGGACATTCACGAAAATATTCTGTCGCTGGTTGAAGAGCTGTTGATTTCCAGAGGAGAATCTGATGACAACGTACCTAAATAAACCGGCGCATGAACGATTGGATAATTTTTTCGGCGAATTTTTCCGTGAGTTGCGCAAAGCTCCGCCGCAAGCTTTGGGACAATTTTTGGCGCGTGCTGAAGAGGAATTCAAACGGCAAGGCTATCGCGAAACAATTTCCGGCGGCGTGGAAAATATTTTAATCGTGCGGCTTGACGAATTTGGCGACATGATTTTGACTTCTGCTTTTCTGCGTGAGGTGCGTTCAAATTTTCCAAAGTCAAGAATAACCTTGATCGTGAAGCCGCTGTCGTTTCCTTTAGTAGAATTTTGTCCTTATGTCAATGAAGTACTGACTTTCGACATAAAATCGCTCGACAGAAATTTTCCCGCCATGTTGGAAAAAATTGCCGTCTTCTGTCGCGACAATCTTTGGCAGAAAAAATTTTCGCTTGCCTTCTCGCCGAAATGTGGCGGTGACAGTTTACCTGCCATTTTGATTATGTGGTTAAGCGGCGCACGTGAACGATTCGGTTATCCCGATCCAAAGTATCAAGGTGCACTCAACGCATTTCTTCTCAACAAAATGACAAATTGGATTTCGACGCCCGCACAGATTGAAAAATATTTTAACGTTTTGACATCCAACGGCTACAAAGTCAATCAAACACATACGGAGCTTTTCTATGGCGCAGCAGACCTTCAACATGCCAAAGAATTGCTTGAACATCTTCCCGCCAAATGCAAGAAAGTTTTGCTCGGCATAGGTGCCGGCGGTGAAAGTAGAAAATATCCTGTCGAAAAATTGATCGTCGCGCTCAAAGAGTTGCTCAAAAAAAATTTGGCGTTCGTCATTGTCGGCGGACAAAACGAAATTGCCGATGCCGCGTTCCTCGAAAAAAATCTTCCGCGCGAAAAAGTTTTGAATCTCGTCGGCAAGACAACGTTGCGCGAGACCGAAGCGGTTATCAGTCAAATGGATTTTTATATCGGCAACGATTCGGGCGTAATGCACATGGCGGCGGCGGCAAAAGTTCCCGTGCTTGCAATTTACCGCGAGGCTGAAGACAGAGAAAAAATTGCGCCCACAGCTTTAAGCGAGTATTTAAATTTTCCGCCGTGGCAAACGAAATCGGTTGTCCTGCGACCAAAACATCCGCTCGGCGACTGTGCAACTTTGCCGCCTGTTTACGGTCACTGCCATCACGAAGAGGCTCATTGCATAACGCAAATCACGCCGCAGGAAATTGTCGCGGGCTTTGAAAAATTGCAGAACCTTTGAATTTTTGTGGAGGACAATTTTGCTGAAAGAAGTTTTAATCGTCGAAGGAAAATCGGACGTGGCCGCTGTCAAACGTGCAATCGAGGCTGACTGCATAACGACCGGCGGCTTTCATTTTACGCGGCAGACTTTACAAAACATTTCGGCGGCTTATCAACGTCGCGGCATAATTATTTTGACCGACCCGGATTCTGCCGGCGAAAACATCAGAAATTTTTTGTCGCGCAAATTTCCGAACGCAAAACACGCTTACATTCCACGAGACGAGGCAATTTTTAACGACGACATCGGAATTGAGCAGGCATCGCCCGAATCAATCAGAAAAGCTCTGAAAAAAGTCCGCACGCTTGAAATTAATCCGCGCGAAGAGTTCACGGCGGCTGAAATGGTCACGTTTAAACTTTCCGGCGGCGTCGACAGCTCAAAATTGCGCGATAAAGTCGGTGCGGCTCTCGGCATCGGCTATGGCAACGTGAAAACTTTCGTGAAGCGGCTAAACAATTACGGCGTCACTCGCGAAGAATTTTTAACGGCTCTGAAAAAAATTTTGGCGGAATGATTTTTTAGCG